>LUZZ01000229.1 GCA_001603845.1 Syntrophobacterales bacterium Delta_01
ATCCGCAGAAACGTGGTGGAGCCCTTCACGTTCGCCAATGCCGGCGACAACGTGGGCTGGGGCGCCCCGTTCGTGTACTACCACTACAGCCCGGAGCCCGGACCGATGCGGCTCAGGGCCGAACTGAAGGGCTTCGGCGGCGAGATCAAATCGACTTCGGACTGGGTGTTCACCAGCACGGAGAGCATGGCCGACGCCGTTCTGGCCTATGTGCTCAACAACGTGATTCTGTCCAAGGGCGAGAGCTGCATCCCGGGCTTTCTGGGCGTGGGGGTCGGAGGCTACGTGTCGGAGGCCATGACCAACGCCAAGAACGCGGTGTTTCGCGAACTGACTCAACCGTGCGGCCCGGTGTCCTCATCACCGGAAGATGCGTTCGCGCGCAGCCTGGAGGAGAGGATCTTCCGGTGTGTCAACAAGCTGGGGCTCGGCCCCATGGGAGGGGGAGGGAAGACCACGGCCCTGGGCGTGTACCTGGAGAGTAGGGGCACGCACACGGCCGTCGCCCCGGTCTGCGTGTCCCAGATGTGCTGGGCGTCGCGCGGTTCGGAGGCCCTGCTCGGCGGGGGGGCTGTAAAATACATCACCCCTCACTTCGAAAAAGAAGACATCCCCGCCGTGCAGGAGGTCGTCTCCGCCGAGCTGTCCAAAACGGGCGGCGGCGGCAAGGTCTATGAATTCACCACGCCCATCGACCCCGAGCAGCTTCTCAAGCTCAGGGTGGGGGACGTCGTCTACATCACGGGCACCATCTGCACGTCCCGTGACGGTTCCCACCGGCGCATGGTCGAAAAGGTCAAGGCCGGCCGGGAAACCGAAATCCCCGAAGAGATTTTGAAAAACGGAATCATCTTCCACTGCGGTCCCGTCATTTCCGAGGAAAAGGACGGCTGGTCCGTTGTTTCCGCCGGGCCGACCACCAGTTCCCGCTTCACGACGGACGCCGCTTTCCTGACCGAGAGCGGAGTGATCAAGGCGGCCATCGGCAAGGGGACCATGGGCGACCGGATGATCCGCGCGCTCAAGGGCCGGGGGGCCTACATGACGGCCGTGGGAGGCTGTGCCGTCATGTACCAGAAGATGATCCGGAAAGTGGACGTGAAGTGGCTGGATCTGGGCTACCCGGAGGCGGTCTGGATCTTCGATGTGCAGCGTTTCGGCCCCCTGGTGGTGGGTATCGATTCCACGGGGGACTCGGCGTCGCGCAACGTCATGGAACGGGTCTACGAGAACGCCAGGAGGATTTACCAGGAGGAAGGGATGGATCCGGACAAGCGATACATTCAATATCCGCAAACTTTTGCCGGTCTGTCACTGGGGGAAGTGATCGAAAAAGCTAAGTCGGCTTAACTGAAGCATGCAGGGGTACGGAGGTTCTAATGGCCCGAGTTCTCGAAAACGTCGGAAAAGACTTGCTCAAGAAAAACGGAATTCAGGTGCCTGAATTCCAGGTAGCGGAAAATCCCGCACAAGCGCGCCAGGCAGCGGACCAGATCGGGTACCCGGTTGTGGTGAAGGCCCTTGTGCCGATTGGAAAACGCGGAAAAGCGGGCGCGGTCAAGTTCGCATCGGACGGCGCCGAGGCGGAAAAGGTCGCCGCCGAACTGTTCGGGATGACGGTGCGCAACTTCCCCGTGGAGCGCGTGCTGGTCGAAAAGAAGGTGGCCATCGCCCAGGAACTTTACGCGTCGATAACTTTCGACAACACGGAGAGGTCTCTCGTGCTGATCGCCAGCAGCGAGGGCGGGGTGGACATCGAGGAGATCGCCGCCCGGTCCCCGGAAAAGGTGGTCAAGCACCCCATCGATCCGCGCAAGGGATTCGAACAGTACGAGGCCAAAGAAATATGCTCCGGCCTGGGGCTCCAGGGCAAGGCCCTGCAGAAGGCCACCCAGGTCCTGTGGAGGCTCTACCGGGTGTTCGCAAGGTACGAGGCGACCATCCTGGAGATCAATCCCCTGGCCGTCACGGCCGAAGGGGAGGTGGTCGCGGCGGCCATCCTGATGGGCGTGGACGATGACGCCCTCTACCGGCAGCCCGAGCTGGCGGACAAGGTGGAAGCGGGCAGCGACCGCGCCTGGCGCCCCCTGACCCCCCTGGAAAAGGAAATGATCGCCGTGGACGCGGCCGAATCGTACCGTGGTACGGCGCGCTACACCGAAATGGACGGCGGGGACATCGGGTTCCTGTGCGGCGGGGGCGGCGGCAGCCTGCTGGTCTACGACACCCTGCTCCAGTACGGGGCGCAGCCGGCCAACTACACGGAATTCGGCGGCAACCCCACGGAAGTCAAGGTCTGCGGCCTGGTGAAGGGAGTGCTTTCCAAGCCCGGCGTGAAGAGCTTCTTCATGGACGCCAACATCACCAACAACACGCAGACCAACCTGGTGGCCACGGGCATCATCATGGCTTTCCAGGAAAAGAAAATAGACCCCAATACCTTCCCCTGCGTCGTCCGGTTGGCCGGTGTCAATGAAAAGGAAGCCAGAGAGATCTTCTCGGGCACCGGCATCGATTACTACGGGGACGACGTCACCATGGAAGACGCCGTAGGAGTCATCGTCAACAAGATGAAGCAAGTCTATGGGGAGTGAGGAAGATGGCAATCTTACTGGATAAAAATTCGAGAATCGCAATTCAGGGGATCACCGGCCGGGAAGCCTCCATGGTCACCAGGCACGCCATAAAGTACGGAACCAGGATCATGGCCGGTGTGACGCCGGGTAAAGAGGGGCAGGAGGTCGAAGGCGTTCCGGTCTACGACACCCTCAAGCGCGCCGTTCAGGACCTGGGTATCGATACCTCCGTCATTTATGTGCCCCCGGCATTCGCCTACGACGCGGTGATGGAATCCATCGGCAACGGCATCAAGCTGATCCTGATCATCACCGAGAGAATCCCCAGGCTCGATGTCGTCAAATTCCTGAAAACGGCCGCCGAAGAAAAAGTCACGGTCGTGGGCCCCAACTCCGTGGGCATCATCACTCCCGGCGACAAGGTAAAGCTGGGGGCCATCGGCGGAGACAATCCGTCGCGCTGCTTCCACCCCGGCACCGTGGGGGTGATCTCCCGGAGCGGCGGCATGACCGCGGAATGCTCGTGGATGGTGAAGCGGGCGGGTTTCGGCGTCAGCACCAGCGTGAGCATAGGAGGAGACCCCCTGATCGGCTCGCCCCCCAAGGAAGTGCTGCGCATGTTCGAGGCCGATCCCGGGACCAACGCCGTGGTGCTGTGGGGGGAACCCGGCACCCGCTACGAGGAGGACGTCGCCGAATTCATCAAGGAAGGCGGGTTCACCAAGCCGCTCATCGCCTACGTGGCCGGCAAGTTCGTCGAGAGCATGCCGGAAGGGACCGTTTTCGGCCACGCGGCGTCTATCGTCGAAGGCAAGAGCGGCCGTCCGTCGATCAAGATCGAAAAGTTGAAGGGAGTCGGCGCGCACGTGGCCGGAAGATTCAACGATATCATATCCATCCTCCAGGAGGTGATGCCCAAGCCGTCGGCGTGCGCAAGCGCCCGCTGATCTCCGGTGAACGGGCTTTTCAGGGGGCAGGCCCCTCCTGAGGGTCGGGGGGGGTCTGAAAAACTACGGGAATGAAAAATCAAGGATAACGATATGAGACCGATCAGAACACTACTGTTTGCGCCCGGCAACCGGCCGGACCGGGCGGCGAAGGCCCTGGCGCTCAACGCCGATGCGGTGATCATCGATTTCGAGGACGCGGTGCCTCTGGCCGAAAAGGCTTCGTGCCGGCCGACGGTACGGGGCGTTCTCGACAGCAATCCCGGAAAGCGCATGTACGTGCGGGTCAACGCCCTGTCGACGCCGTATTCCAGGGACGACATCAAGGTCCTGGGGTCCAAAAACCTGGAAGGCATCATGCTGCCCAAGGTGGAGAGCCCGGACGAGCTGGTGGAGTTCGACCGCCTGGTTGCCCGGACGGAAGAGGCGGCCGGAATCGAGCCCGGGACCTTCCTGGTCATCGCCGTTTGCGAAACCGCACGGGGGCTCGAAGAACTGTTCCGGATCGCTACGGTCAAAATGGATCACGAACGGGAAATGATCTTCGCTTTCGGGGCCGCGGACTACACCACGGACCTCGGGATAAAGCTGACGCGCGAAGGCCGCGAACTCGACTACGCCAAGTCGCGGCTGCCCGTGGCATCGAGGGCCGCCGGACTCAGTCCTCCGCTGGACACCCCCTGGATGGTCGATCTCAAGGACATGGAGGGCCTGGTTGCCGATGCCCGCAAGGCGAAATCGCTGGGATTCCAGGGCAAGATCGTCATCCACCCCAACCAGATCCAGCCGTGCAACGAGATCTTCACTCCAACCGCGGACGAACTGGCCTTCGCGCAAAAAATCGTGGCGGCTTTCGAGGAAGCGGAACGGGAAGGGAAAGCGGCCATCCAACTGGACGGCAAGTTCATCGACTACCCCGTTGTGGCCCAGGCCAGGCGGGTGGTGAGCCTTGCGAAGGCGATCGCCGGCTGATCGGACGTGCGACGGGAAACAACTTAGGCGCAATGCGGGAGAACTGGGATGAGCAAACCCTGGCAGAACGAAAACTGGCATGTCAGCCACTGGAACTACCTGGATGAAGTCACGAAAGGCTTCAAGCCGCCCAAGTCCGTGAAGATCCATGACATCACCCTTCGGGACGGCGAGCAGCAGGCGGGGATAATTTTTACCAAGGACGACAAGATCCGCATCGCGGAAAAGCTGGCGGAAATGGGGGTCCACCGCATCGAAGCGGGGATGCCCGCGGTTTCCCCCAGGGACGAGGAGGCCATCCGGGAAATCATCAAGCGCAACCTGGGGCCGGAAATCTTTTGCTTCGCGCGCTGCATGGAAAGGGACGTGAGACTGGCGGCCGATGTGGGCGCCAAGGGAATCGTGATGGAGATTCCCGCGAGCCAGCACCTGGTCGAGCAGGGCTACCAGTGGACCATGGAAAAGGCCATCGACCTGTCCATCAAGGCCACCTCCATCGCCAAGGAAATGGGGCTCTACACCGTCTTTTTCACCATCGACGCCACCCGCTCCGACATGGACTGGCTGCTGGCCCTGGTTGACCGCGTCGCCAAAGAGGGGCACATGGACGCCTTCACCCTGGTGGATACCTTCGGGGTGCTCTCGCCCCACGCCGCGAGCTACTTCGCGCGCAAGGTCATCGAGCGGGTTTCCAAGCCCGTGGAAGTGCACTTCCACTCCGATTTCGGCATGGGTGTGGCCAACACCGTCAACGCGGTCATGGAAGGCGCCCAGGTGATCCACACCACGGTGCTGGGCATCGGCGAACGGGCCGGCAACACTCCGATGGAGGAAACGGCCCTGGCGCTTCTCACCATGTACGGCATCGACGTGGGCATCGACTTCAGCAAGATGAACGAAGTGGCAAAGCTGGTGCGCGAGCTGTCCGGAATGCCCGTTCCCCCGTCGCGGCCGTTTATCGGCGACGGTGCCTACAACATCGAATCGGGCATCGTGACCGGGTGGTTCAAGAACGTGTTCGAGGCGCACCCCACCACCGTTTTCCCGGTGCATCCGAACTTCGTCGGCCACGACACTCCCCAGATCCTGCTCGGAAAGAAGAGCGGGCTGGAAAACGTGTTCCTGTGGGCGGACAAGATCGGCGTCGAACTGAGCGAGCAGGAAGCGATGGACGTGCTCACGGAGATCAAACTCCTGTCGCACGACCTCAAGCGCGTCCTGAACGTGGATGAGTTCAGGGAACTGATCGACAAGGTGAAAACGAAAAGCGCAACCGCGAAATCGAGCTAGACCGATGCTGACGAAAATGTCGCTACAAAAGGCCGAGAAGAGCTTCATAAGCAAGCTCCGCGAGATAGGCGGGCAGAACCCGTACCTGTGCATGCAGTGCGGGAACTGCTCCGCCGTATGTCCCATGGTCGAGCATATGGAGATCAGCCCGCGCATGGTCCTGCGGCTTTCGCAGCTCGGAATGGAGGACCGACTCAGGAAGTTCAAGAGTTTCTGGGTCTGTTCCTCCTGCTACAGTTGCGGAGTGCAGTGCCCCAGGGGGATCAAGATCCCCAGCCTGCTGGAGGCGTTGCGGCTGATGACTTTGAGGCAAAATGTGAACTACATCGAGCCGTCGTCGGAGGTGGTGAGCGGGGATGACTATCCGCAGATCGCCCTGGTGGCGGCACTTCGGAAGATGAGCAGCTAGGAGCCATGAACAGAGTCAGCTACTACCCCGGATGCACGCTCAAGACAAAGGCTGTTGCCCTTGAGGCGTCTGCAATCGCTTCCATGAGGGCGTTGGGGGTCGAACTGGTCGAACTGCCGCAATGGAACTGCTGCGGAGTGGTTGCCTCCCTGGCCGAGGACGATCTTATCCGTCACCTGGCGCCGGTGCGCAACCTGATCCGGGCCGGCGAACAGGGCGCGGATACGCTGATCACCCTGTGTTCCATGTGCTACAACACCCTGGCTGCCGCCAACCGGCTCGTCAGGGAGGATGAAGGCAAGCGGCAGACCATCAATGACTTTATGTACGAAGAACCCGATTATGCCGGAGGAGTCGAGGTCGCCCACCTGCTCGGATTTTTGCGCGACCATGTCGGCTGGCAGCGGGTGCGCGAGCAGGTGAAGGTTTCGCTGAACGGCATGAAAGTGGTGCCGTATTACGGGTGCACGCTCCATCGCCCGAGGGAGGTGGGCATCGAGCCGACCGGCAGCCTGGACGCCATGACCGGCTTGCTGGAGGCGCTCGGAGCAAGCGTGCCCTATTTCCCCGCCGCCGCGCAATGCTGCGGGTCGTACCAGATGGTTGCGAATCCCGAGGCCGCCAGAGACGCCGCCCGGACCATCCTGGCCGGTGCGGCGCAGGCCGGGGCGCAGCGGATCGCCCTGAGCTGTCCGCTGTGCGAGTTCAACCTCAAACGAGCCCAAAGCGATCTTGCAAAAGATAACTGCCCCGGGGCGGATATACCCATAACCTACTTTTCTCAATTCATGGCCGTGTGCTTTGGTGAATGGTCACCGCAAGAGCTGTAGCCCGGATATGTCTTGCCGGTTGTAAGTGCTTTTTTCTCGTTAGACGTGTTCAGCGTTCCAAGTTCCCATCGTCGCAGTGTTGCTGATTCAAGTTGTTGGATTCCAAAGTCCCCTTGAAGTTCGTTCGGAACGGGGCGCGGCTGCCGGGGGGTTCCACGGTCCCGGCCGCCGCCCCGAAGGCAAGGTGCCGCGCGTAGTGACCAGGAATCAAAGAAATCAGGAGGGAGATGAGCCTCTAAGAATGCATCTCCACTAAGTGTTGGTGTGTGGACAACGTTTTAGAGATGGAGGCCTGTACGATGAACAACAGAAATATTTCGGGAAGAATTTTGCTATCGGTATTCTTTTTGGCGGCGGTTCTGCTGTCCGGCGCTTCGGTTGGTTCGGCGATTGCCAAAGATATCATGGTGACCTGCCAGATGCCTGTCGATCATTTCGACTCCAAGGCCGTCGAGCTGTTCATCAAGAAGGCTGAAGAAAAGAGCCATGGAAAGCTCAAGTTCAAATATTTCCCCGCAGGGCAGCTCTATAACGACGTGGACCTGGTGGACGTGCTGCCCAAGGGCGGCGTCCAACTGGCACAGATCGGCCTCGACCGCCACGTGGGCCGGGTGTCGGTGGGGCACTTCTGCTACCCCTACTTCGCCGGCCCCGACGCCTACTTCCGCTGGTGGTACGACAAGGCTTGCGGCGCGGGCATTTTCTACAAGATCCTGAGGCCCCAGTTCGCAAAAGACAACATCCACCTCATTTCATCTCTCAATTACGCGACCACCTACGCCATCATCACCAACAAGCCCGTCCATACGCTCGAAGACTACCAGGGGATGAGGATCCGCAGCTCCGGCAAATCGCTGGGCGCCTTCCTGGAGTCCCTGGGCGCCAAGGCGACCGTTCTCACCTCCGCGGACGTGTACCTGGCTCTCCAGAGAGGGACCATCGACGGGGCGCTCAGCGGCACCTCCTCCTTCGTGAGCCGCAAGTGGTACGAAGTGGCGAAGTACGTTCAGATCGTTCCCCTCGGCAACATCCCCTTCGGGTTTGCCGCCAACATGACCTTCTGGAAGAGCCTCAAGCCCGAGGAGCAGGAGGCCATCAACGAGGCCGCGAGGGAGATGGAGATTTGGGCGGTCGAAAAGTCCATGGAAGAGCATGACCAGTGCGTGGCGGTGATGAAAAAGGCCGGAGTCGAAATCTTCACCTTCCCGCCCGACGTGGAAGAGAAGGTGATCGACAAGGGGCTCGATGCGGTGGGGACCATCGTGAAGCCCGACGTCGGAGATGCCGTCTGGAGCGACGCGATCAGCCAGTTGAAGAAAGCGATCAAGGCCGACAAACCCGCCTGGAAGGAGATGCTTCAGAAAAGAGAGTTTTAAGCACAACGAGATCGGTCAGTCCCGGACCCGGTGTGCTCTCCAGGAGGAGTGGAGGGGCGGATCGCCCCTCCACCTGGGTATGCCCTTTTGAGCGGTCCCTGAAGCCGAATAAGAATTGGGGGATCTATGAGTTCCACCGCGAAAGAACAGGCTACACTTACGGTACCGGCCGCCGGCAGCGGGGAGTTGACCGGTGTTGGCAGGCTGGCGGACTACCTGAACAAGATAGTCGATTTCCTGATCAAAATGGGGGCCAACATCAGCGGGCTGGCCCTGCTGGTTTCCGCTCTCATCACCTGTTACGAAATATTCGCACGCTATTTCTTTCACGAGCCGACTCATTGGACGTTTGATCTTTCGGTATACCTGCTGTTGTGGTTTTGCTACACCTCGATGGCGTACGTGCAGCGCGCCGACCGGCACGTGGCCGTCGACCTGCTGGTGTCCCATTTCCCCGCCCGCACCAAGCTGATATGGGACATCGGCGTGTACGCGATGTATGCCTTCTTTACCCTGGTCGTATTCTGCTACGGCTACGGCTACGCCTACGAGTCGTTCGCCGGCTCCGAATTCAGCATGGGCATGTGGAAAGTCGTGATGTGGCCCGCCAAGGCGGCGATCCCCGTCGGCTGCCTCCTGCTGATGATGATGCTGGTAAAGAACATCGTCGTCAACGTCAACAAACTGATGACCAACCCCCCTGAAAAAGGGACGGGCATTTTTTCGCACACGCTGCCCATGATGATCACCTACTACGCGGCCGTTGCCTTCGGCATCTACCTGTTCGACCAAAACGGCCTGGTGGGCACCGTGGTGCTCATGGGACTGCTGCTCATAAGCGGATTGCCCATCTTCCCGTCCCTCGGCCTGGCAGGCATCGTGGGGGTGTACTTCCTGTTCGGCCAGGACGCCGGGTTGACGGCCGTGCTTCCGTCGACGGCCTACAGGTCGCTCGAATCCTTCTCCCTGGTCTGTCTGCCCCTCTACATCCTGGTGGGGCAGGTCCTGGAAGAGGGCGGGGTGGGCGAAGAGATCTACATGTCGGCCAGCAAGTGCACGTCGGGCCTGCCCGGAGGCGAGGCGATCGCCACCGTCCTGGCGTGCAGCGTTTTTGCGGCCATCTCCACTTCCAGCGTGGCCACGGCTGCGACCATCGGCCTCATTGCCCTGCCCGCCCTGGCGGTTCGAAACTACAACAAGGAATTCTCCTACGGCCTCCTGGCGGCCGGCGGGACCCTGGGCATCATGATTCCTCCGAGCGGCTCGTTCATCGTTTATTCCGCCGTTACGGACGAATCGCTGGGAAGGCTTTTCATCGCCGGCATCATTCCCGGCCTGATCCTGTCATCGGCTTTTATCCTGTACTCCGTCATCTACTGCAAGCGATCGAAACACTACGAGGGCATGCCCCCGGTCAGCCTCAAGGAAAGGATGTTTGCGGTACGGGATGGAATGTGGGGGCTGCTGGCACCGATCATCATCATGGGCGGCATGCTCTCCGGCATCTTCACCCCGCTGGAAGCCGGCGCCGTGGCCGCGCTCTACGTCATCGCCATGGTGCTGATCCGCGGAAAACTCAAGCCGGCCCGGCTGCTGCAGGTGCTCAGGCACTCCACGCTCAACGGCACGATGGTGCTGAGCATCATCGTGGGGGCCCTGCTGCTCGGGCGGTTCATGACCATGATGCGGGTCCCGAACATGGCCCTCGAATGGGTCGTCTCCATGCAGATGTCCAAGTGGGGTGTGCTGGTTTCCGTGATCGTGCTGATGACGCTTCTGGGATGCTTCCTGGAGGTCATCTCGGTGATGATGATCACCCTGCCGGTCATCTATCCCATCATGACCGGCCTGGGCTTCGACGGCGTCTGGTTCGCGGTCATCGTGACCCTGACGATGGAAATGGCGCTGCTCACGCCGCCGGTCGGCTTGAACCTCTATGTCATCAGCGGCATAGCACGGGCGCCGCTGGTCAGCGTGGTGAAAGGCATGTGGCCGTTTTTCGTCATCATGGTCGCGGGCATCGTCTTATTCATTGCTTTTCCGCAGTTGTCTCTCTGGCTGCCCAGCGTGCTGATCCAATAGCCGCCGGGACGCCGTATGGAAAGGCAGCGGCGGCTTAACCGGAAAGAAAGTGTGCGCGGCCGCGTCTCCCGGCCGTGCCCACCCTTCTCCGCCGTCATCCCGCCGACGGCGGGGAAGGAACTTTCTATCATGAAGTGCAAGGAACCGCCCCCGCAGCATCCGCAATCCACCGAGCATTCATGGCGGTTGCGGGCCGGATGGCCGCCGGGGATTCGACGCATTCAGGGTTATTCGACATGCCGGAACGTACTCCACTGCTGCTGATACCCGGCCTGCTCTGTGACGCCGCACTCTGGCGGCACCAGGCGGAAAACCTCCGTGATGTGGCCGACGTGCGGATTGTGGACAGGCATACCCGGTTTCGCACCATCTCGGAGATCGCGGAGGCCGTCCTGAGCGACGCGCCGGAGCGTTTCGCCCTGGCCGGGCTGTCCATGGGCGGCTACATCGCCATGGAAATGGCGCTTACCCGGCCCGAGCGGGTGGAGCGGCTGGCGCTGCTCGACACTTCGGCGAGGGTGGACCCGCCCGCCCAGTTGTGCCGGAGGATGGACCTGATCGACCTCGCACGGCGGGGGAAGCTGGAAGAGGTCGCCCGGTCCCTGATCCCGATTCTCGTGCATCCGCGAAGATTCGAGGACGGGCGGCTCACCGCGGCCATCATCGACATGGCCGCACGGGTCGGCGTGGACGGTTTCATCCGCCAGCAGCAGGCCATAATGAGCAGGCCTTTCCAGGTCCCCAATCTCCACAGGATAAAATGCCCCACGTGCGTCGTCGTGGGCAGGGAGGACATCCTCACGCCGCCGGAATGCGCCATGGAGCTTGTTTCCGGAATTGCCGGCTCCAAACTGGTGATGATCGAGGACTGCGGCCACCTGAGCACCATGGAGTCCCCCGAAAACGTGACCGCCGCCCTGCGTGAATGGCTGGTGCGGTAGGCGCCGCGGTATTTTTTCCGTGCAAAAAGGAGCAGTCCCCGGCATCCGTGCTTTCGCGGCATGTTGTTTTGCGCTATATCGGGGCTTTCCCATTTCCCCACTCTCATAGCAGGAGCTGCCCCATGATGAAGGAACTGTTAGATTTTTACGAACGCCTGGAATTCGACGATATCCCCTCCGAAGTCATCGCTCAGGCCCGGCGGTGCTTTCTGGACTGGGTGGGGGTCACCCTGGGCGGGATGGCCCACCCGGCGACCGGATTGATGATCGAAACGCTGCTGGACCTGGGAGGGGCCGAACAGGCTTCGATACTGGGCACCGCCGCCAAGACCTCGATGCACCATGCGGCCCTCATCAACGGCACCGCCTCCCACGTCCTGGACTACGATGACACGCACCTGGGGGCGCTGCTGCACCCCAGCGTGACCATCATCCCGGCGGTCCTGGCCCTGGGGGAATCCCGCCACGCCAGCGGACGCGATGTCCTTCTCGCTTATCTCACGGGCTTCGAGATCGAAACCCGGATCAGCATAGCGATGGGCGCCATGCACTATGACATCGGCTGGCACGCCACGGCGACCATGGGCAGGTTCGGCGCCGCGGCTGCTTCGGCAAAGCTTTTGGGCCTTGACCGGAAGCAGACCGCCAATGCCCTCGGGCTGGCGGGCACCCAGGCATCCGGGCTCCGCAAGGTGTTCGGCACCATGACCAAGTCCTTCCATCCCGGCAAGGCCGCGGCCGACGGGCTCCTTTCCGCCCTGCTGGCGGCGAAGGGCTTCACCAGCTCGGAAGACATCCTGATCGGGGACAAAGGGCTCGGGGCCCTGCTCTCGCCGGACTACTACCCGACCAGGGCGCTGGCCGGCCTGGGGAGCGTGTACAACATCATGGGGATCAGCATCAAGCCCTTTGCTTCGTGCCTCTACACGCACCCGGTGATAGACGGGATGATTTACCTGCGCGACAGGTACGGACTGACGCCCGAGCGGGTGAAACGGATCCTGTGCCGGGTTTCCAAGTTCTGCGCCGACGCCGCCTGCCAGAAAAACCCGCAAACGGGGCTTGCCGGAAAGTTCAGCACGTACTACTGCGCCGCCCTGGCCCTTGCGGACGGGAGGGCGGGGGAGAGCGACTTCGCGCAGGAGCGGCTCGACGATCCGCTGCTTCGCGACCTCATGGAGCGGGTGGAAGTCCAGACCAAGCTGAGCCTCAACGAAAGCCAGGCCGAAATCCTTGTCGAACTGGCCGACAGGCAAAGAATCGAACACAAGGTGGCTTTCCCGCTGGGACACCCCGAAAAGCCGCTTGCGGACCCCGACGTGGAAGAAAAATTCAGGGACCTGGTATCCGGCTTCCTCAACCGCAAGCAAATCGAGGCGGCGCTCAAGAAAATGGCGAAACTCGACAGGATGAACGACATCGCCGAGCTGCCCGTGCTCGTGACCGGCATGCTTCCCGGTGCCGCGGGGGCCGTCGCCCGCAAGTGAAGCCGGCCCTTCGGGGTTTTTCATAAAATGGGGGTTGCCGAAACACTGCTTTGAAAACCGCGGGAATCTCCGGGCAAAATATTCTGGCGCCCTGGCTGGCGCTGGGAGGGCTGATCAGCCAGCAGACCATCGGTTCGATGGGGGTGATGTGCATTCCCCCGCTGGTCCCGTTTCTCAGGGCGGACTGGCAGATCGACGAGGTCCAGGTGGGCCTGTTCACCTCGGTGCTCTACGCCGGGGCCGCCCTCATGTCCATCACCGCCGGGCAGTTGGTGGACCGGTACGGAACGCGCCGCGTCCTCGCCCTGGGGCAGGTGATGGTCGGGGTCCTGGTGGTGGTGCTGGGCCTGGCCCCCGACACCTCGCGGGGGCTGCTGGCCATGTTCGCGGCGGGCGTCGGCTACAGCGCGCTCAACCCGGCCTGTGCCAAGGCCATCATGGGCTGGTTCCGGCAGCAGGTGCGGGGCTCGGCGATGTCCATCAAGCAAACGGGCGTGACCCTGGGAAGCGCCCTGGCGGCGGCCGTGCTGCCGAGTCTCGCCTACGCCACTTCCTGGCGGACGAGCCTGGTGCTGACGGGCCTGGTGATCGTCGTTCTCGCCGTCGTGTTCTACGTTTTGTACCGGGACTGCGACGGAGAGTCCGGGGTGAGCCGGCCGGGCGGTTTTGCGCGGGGATTTCGGATCGTCATCCGGAAGCGGGACATCGTCCTCATCAGCGTGATCGGCGTCCTGTTCAGCTATGCCCAGCTTTCGCTGGGCACCTTCCTTGCCGTGTACCTGACGGCCAACGTCAAGCTGTCGGTGATCGTCGCCGGGGGATACCTGGCCCTCACCCAGGCGGCCGGAACGGTGGGAAGGATCGCCTGGGGGGTGCTGAGCGACACGCTTTTCGGAGGCGGACGCAAACCCGTCCTGTACCTCATCGGGGCCATCTCTGCGGCGGCGGCCCTGTTCCTGTCCTTCTCTTCCCCTGATACCCCGCTATGGGTTATATCCATCACGGCGGTCGTCTTCGGTTTTTGCGCCATCGGCTACAACGGCGTCTACCACGCGTACGTGGCCGAAATCGCCGGAGAACAACTGGCGGGAGTGGCCATCGGGGTGAGCCTGTCCATCGCATACCTGGGAATCATTGTGGGGACCCCCCTGTTCGGCTATATCGTGAAAGCCACTGCTTCCTACCAGACGGCGTGGATATCCACGGGGCTTGCCATGCTGGCGGCGATATCGATCCTGGGCCTGATACGGGAGCGCGATTCGTGAAGTTTTGTGGCGAATCGGGGCGTCCGGAGCCCTTTTTTGTTGGACTTAGGGCCGTCATTGTGCAAGTCTAGAAAGCTTTGGACGATAGAGACCGCAAAAGCCCCGGCGGGCCTGCCCCGCTTGGATGGGAAAAGGTTGCCACGCGGTGTGGGATCAGCCTTTTGAAATATAAAATGCGGCATCAGGAGGAACGATAATGAAGATAAATTTCGGCGGTGTGGAAGAAAACGTTGTCACACTTCAGGAGTTTCCGCTCAGCAGGGCCCAAGAGGTGCTGAAAAACGATATCGTAGCGGTCCTGGGATACGGCGTCCAGGGACAGGCGCAAAGCCTCAATATGCGGGATAACGGCATCAGGGTCATCGTGGGCCAGCGCGAGAAGACCAACTCGTGGGACAAGGCGGTGGCGGACGGATGGGTCCCCGGCGAAACCCTGTTCCCCCTGGCAGAGGCTTCCGCCCGCGGCACCATCATCCAGTACCTGCTCTCGGATGCGGGACAGAAGGAGTTCTGGCCCACCCTCAAGACCCATCTGAAAAAGGGCGAGACCCTGTATTTTTCGCACGGCTTTTCCATCACCTACAAGGACCAGACGCTGGTGGTCCCGCCTCCGGATATCGACGTCATCCTGGTGGCGCCCAAAGGGTCCGGCCTTTCCGTGCGCCGCAACTTCCTGGAAGGAAGCGGCGTGAACAGCAGCTACGCCGTTTTCCAGGACTACACCGGCAAGGCGGAAGAAAAAACCCTCGCCCTGGGCATCGCCATCGGGTCCGGCTACCTGTTCCCCACCACCTTCGAAAATGAAGTCTTCAGCGACCTCACGGGGGAGCGCGGCGTGCTGATGGGCGCCCTGGCCGGCATCATGGAAGCTCAGTACAACGAGCTGGTCAAGCACGGCCACACCCCCAGCGAGGCTTTCAACGAAACGGTGGAGGAGCTGACCCAGAGCCTCATCAAGCTGGTGGCTGAAAAGGGCATGGACTGGATGTACGCCAACTGCAGCGCCACCGCCCAGAGGGGCGCGCTGGACTGGAAGGGAAAATTCCGGGCCGCCGTGGCGCCGGTGTTCTCCGAGCTGTATCAGCGGGTGCTCGACGGAACGGAGGCCAAGATCGTGCTGGAGAAAAACAGCCGGCCCGATTACCGCAAGTACCTGAACGAGGAACTTGCCGAGATGGAACGTTCCCAGATGTGGCAGGCCGGAAAGAAAGTGCGCGAACTGCGGCCCGAAAACTGGAAACGGGAAGCCTGAGACCGGGCTTTGTTCAAATATGGTATTGAACGAGGTGTTAAAGGCGTGGGGGCGTTTCGTCCCCACGGCCTCTTCACCCTACGCCGCTTCGCGGATTGATTCGGCGTTGCGGCGATGCCCCGCGGGGGATGCGATGTTGATAGTTGCACTGCGGTTTTCGGTGCGGGAACCGGGCTTTTGGACTCAACAGAATAGCGACTCACCGGAATGCAAAGCGGCAAGCCTTTTATCGAATTTTCGAACGTAACTCTTCGCATACGTGACAAGCCTGTCTTTTCCGACACCTCCTGGCAGATCAGGGAAAACGAGCACTGGGCGGTACTGGGTCCCAACGGGGCGGGCAAGTCCGTGCTGGTGCGGTCCATCTGGGGCGGGACGCCCCTGCGCAGCGGCCGGATCTACTTCCAGTTCGACGGCGGGAGGGAGGAAGCACACCCCACCACGCAGAAAAACTCCATCGGCTACATGTCCTTCGAACTCCACCAGCACCTGCTGGAACGCGAGGAGCTGCAGCAGGATCTCCGGGTGTACGCCGGCAAGCACAATGTGACCACCACCGCCGAAGACATCATCCTGAGCGCGCCGAGTGAAGGCGGGGCCGCCCCCGGCCCGCGCCGGGACAAGATGATGGGGATCGCCGCCGAGCTGGACATCACGCACCTGCTCGGCCGGGACATGGAATCCCTTTCCACGGGCGAAATGCGCAAGGTGCTCATCGCCCGCGCGCTGGTCAAATCGCCTCAACTGCTCATCCTGGACGAACCGTTCGACGGCCTGGACCAGTCGTTCCGGGCGTCGTTTGCCGAATACGTCAACAGGCTCCTGGCGGGGAAGACGCGGGTCATCCTGGTCACCCACCACCTGGAAGAGATTTTGCCCAACATCACCCACGTGCTGCTGGTCAAGAACTGCGCCCTGTACCGGAAGGGACCCAAGGAGACGGTGCTCACTTCCGAAAACATGAGCGACCTCTACGGCTGCCCGGTGGTTGTGAAAAACGAAGACGGCGCATTTTCCGCCTCTTACGGGCATTCCGGCGACAGCCGGCCCTGCCCCCCGGCCGTGGAAGTCTCGTGCGCGAAGCCCTTGGCCGAGGTCCCCGACCCGCTGATCGAATTCCGGGACGTCGTCGTGCAGTACGGGGACCGCGTGATCCTGGACCACGTCAACTGGAAGATGCGGCGCGGGGAAAACTGGGCGATCCTGGGGCCGAACGGGGCCGGGAAAAGTACGATCGTGGGCCTGATCGCCGGCGACCACCTCCAGGCCTACCGGAACGACATCATGCTGTTCGGCGAGCAGCGGGGCTCCGGGGAGTCGATCTGGCAGATCAAGGAGCGCATCGGCATCGTGTCGTCCGATCTCCAGCTCCGCTACCGCAAGAACATGGACAGCTACGACATCATCGCCTCCGGGTTCTACGACTCCATCGGGCTCTACCGGTTCCCCACGCCCGAGCAGAGACGGGCCGTGGACCGCTGGGTGGAGCTGCTGGGAATCGGAAAGCTGACCGGGCTCAATTTCCACCATCTTTCCTACGGGCAGAAGCGGCTGATCCTGCTGGCGCGGGCCATGGTGAAATCCCCCGTCCTGCTGCTCCTGGACGAGCCCTGTCACGGCCTGGACATCCCGAGCCGCGAGAAGATCCACGAGGTGATCGACACCATCGGCAGGGTGCAGGCGCACGTCCTGTACGTGACGCACCATCCCGAAGACATGCCCCGGTGCATCACCCACGTGATGCGGCTGGAAAACGGAAAAGTGGTCAGCCAGGGCAAGAGGACTTGACGGCGCAACAAAAAGGAGGCCGCTCGTGCAATCGGGTGAAAAGGAAGACGGGCTTATCATCATCTGGTCGTCCGGAGACCGCGAGGTCGCCCTGAACATGGTGTTCATGTACGCCAAAAACTCCAGGCTCAACGGCTGGTGGGACAACGTCCTGGTGGTCGTGTGGGGGCCGTCGGCAAAACTTTTGGCCGAAGACGAAGGGCTCCAGGCCGAGCTGCAGGAGATGAAAAAAGCGGGCGTCGAAGTCCATGCATGCAAGGCCTGCGCCGACCGGTACTCCGCGTCTGAAAAGCTCAAAAGCCTCGGAATCGACGTCATTTACATGGGCCAGCCGCTGACCCGGTATCTCAAGGACGGCCGGCATATCCTGACGTTTTAAATCTCCTGAATAAAGCGGATGGTCCGGCCGGGGGTGTTCCCAATGCTGTTGATTTTAAGCTCCTCCCCCTTGATGGGGGAGGCCAATGCCGTTGACTTTAGGCTCCTCCCCCTTTGATGGGGG
>LUZZ01000230.1 GCA_001603845.1 Syntrophobacterales bacterium Delta_01
GTGGCCAGGATGTCGGGAACCGTAACCCTTTTGTTCATCGTGCATCTCCTTTGTACTCGGACGGCCCGCTCGTGGGCCTGTCCGGTCTGATGGGTGCATCGGGAAGAGTCCGGCCATACCCGGACAAAAATCGGCGCACCGGACGCCGATAAACCTGAAAACCGAAAACCCGAACCCTTCCGCACTATTAGCGCGATTATACCTGATCGGAGTTGCAATACAAGAAAGATCGAGGATTAAGGGCTTGTCCGTAAATAAGCCTTTTCGGGACCGCACCGGATTTTGAGACTGATTTGGTCGCGACGATTGAGCAGAACCGCAGGCGTAGCTTGGTGCTACGTCGAGGATTTTGCGATTGAGGAGCGGCAAAAGCAGTCTCAAAATCCGGATGCGAGCCCAAAGGTTTTATTTACTACGGACAAGCCCTAAGGCCTGCCCCCGTAGTTGGATTCCAGGATTTTGACAAGCCGGGTGAGCGTCTGGTTCACCGGGGTGGGGATGCCCGATTCGCGGGCAAACCGGACGATGGCGCCGTTGATGGCGTCGATTTCCGTCCTCTTTTTCTTATCCACGTCCTGCCCCATGGAAGACCGGTTCCGGGCGGTGGCCCTGGCCACCCCGAGGACGCGTTCGACCGTTTCGGGCCCCATGGGGAACCCTTTGGCCCCGGCCACCAGGATCGCTTCTTCGACCGCCGCCTCGCACAGTTCCGCGGCTTCGAGCATCCCGGCGACGACCCCGTTGCGGATCCCGGTCAGGCCCGTGATGGCGTTGATCCCCACGTTCACGATCAGTTTGTCCCATATCAGCCGCTCGACGTTGTCGCTCGGCTCGCACACCAGCCCTGCCCGCCGGAAAAGCTCGACCACGCGGCCCACCCGTTCGGACGCCTGTCCCGAAACTTCGCCGATGTACGTGGGGCCGTTTCCTCCGTGGCGCACCCTGCCCGGCCCTAGAAAAGTAGCCCCCTGGGAGGTGCTGCCGGCAAGGACCGCTTCCTTTCCGGCGACTTCGGCGACGGTTTCCCAGTTTCCTATCCCGTTTTGCAGGGTAAGAAGCACGGTGGACGGCGAGCACAGGCCCAGGACGCTCTCCACCGCCTCCCGCGTGGCGTAGGTCTTTACCACCACCAGCACCAGGCCGGGGTTTCGGGGGACCGCCGCCAGGTCGGAAGAAGCGGCCAGCTTGAAATTTTTGACCGTTCCGTCCAGTTCCTCGACCGCCAGGCCGTGCCCGGCAACGGCTTCCATGTGCGCCCGGTTGGTGCTGTACAGGAAAACGGAACCGCTCCCTCCGGCAAGCCTCGCTCCCAAAAGACTGCCGATGGCTCCGGCCCCCAAGATTAAAATATCCATCTGTCCTCCCTCCGGAATGGTCGAATGCGGAAGTTCGAGTCACGGCGCGGAAAAGGTGCCGCAACAATCCCGCACCTTAGGCTCAATGTTGTCGGCTTGAAGCTCCTCCCCCTTGATGGGGGAGGCCGGGTGGGGGTGAAAAACCATGCGATATCGACCCCCTCCCCTGCCCCTCCCGCCAAGGGAGGGGAGTTCGCGGAGCGTCGCCCCTAGAGTTTACAGCATTGCGCCCAGGGCTCCCCCTCCCTTACGGGCTAAAATTAACAATATTTGATGGTCCGGGCATCAGAAAAAGAATCGGAAGATACAAAAGTGTCTCCCGGCACCACCTCCGCGACACGCGGCCGGCAGCGCCGGGATTGGTTGTCAGGCGGCCCGCTCGTAGATCCTGCCGGTGCTGTAATATCCGCCGTAGTGCTTTACGGGCGACCAGTCCGGGCTGGGAGCCGGTTCGGACGGCGCCAGGGCCGCGAATTCCCCGGAACCGTGCACCACCTTGCCGTCCACCACGGTGAGGACCGATTCGATGTGCCGGATGAGGTCTTCGGGGACCGCGAAGTAATCCTGCGACAGGACGGAAAGGTCGGCGAGCTTTCCGGGCTCGATGGAGCCTTTTTTGTCCTCTTCACCCGAAAACCAGGCGCTGCCCAGGGTATAGAGCCGAAGCGCGGTGAGCCGGTCCAGGCGATTTTCCACGTGGTAGAGCCGCGCGTCGCCCACGGTTTTTCCGGTCACCAGCCAGAAGAGGCTCACCCAGGGATTGTAGCTCGAAACCCTCGTGGCGTCCGTTCCCGCCCCCACGGGCACGCCCGCGGCCAGCATGCGGACGATGGGAGGGGTGTGCCGGGCCGCCTCGGCCCCGTAGCGGTTTATGAAATGCTCGCCCTGGAACGCCATGCGGTCCTGGACGGCGATTCCGCCCCCCAGCGCCTTCACCCGTTCGATGTTGCGGGCGCTTATGGTCTCTGCGTGGTCGAAAAACCAGTGCAGCCCGCGGAAGGGGACCTCGCGGTCGATTCGCTCGAAAACGTCGAGAAACCGCGTTATGGACTCGTCGTAGGTGGCGTGCAGCCGGAAGGGCCACCGGTTTTCCGCGAGCAGCCGCACCACCGGTTCCAGCCCCTTTTCCATGTCGGGGGGAAGCTCCGGCCGGGGAGCGAGGAAATCCTCGAAATCCGCGCCCGAGAAGACCAGCATCTCGCCGGCCCCGTTCATCCGGAAGAGGTCGTCTCCCCTGCCGGGGGCGGTCATGCCGACCCAACGCACGAAATCGTCCAGCTCTTCTCCCGGGCGCTGGGTAAAGAGGTTATACGCAAAGCGGAGCGTGAGTTCCTTCCTCCGGGCAAGTTCCTCGATGACCCCGTAGTCTTCCGGGTAATTCTGAAAACCTCCCCCGGCGTCGATCACGCGGGTAATGCCCAGCCGGTTGAGCTCCCGCATGAACAGGCGCGTGGAATTGAGCCGGTCGTCGTAGGAGAGCTTCGGCCCTTTGGCCAGGCTGGCGTAAAGTATCGTGGCGTTGGGGCGGGCGATGAGAAGCCCGGTGGGATTGCCCCGCCGGTCCCGCTGGATTTCGCCGCCTGCAAACTCCGGGGTGTCCCTGGTGTATCCCAGGGCGCGCAACGCCGCCCGGTTCAGAAAAGCGCGGTCGTAGAGGTGAAGAACGAAAACCGGAGTGTCGGGCGCCGCAGCGTTGATTTCATCCAGGGTGGGCATGCGCTTTTCGGCAAACTGGAATTCGGACCACCCGCCGATCACCCGCACCCACTGGGGAACGGGGGTGCGCCGCGCCTGTTCGCGAAGCATCCTCAGGGCGTCCGCAAGGGAGGGAACCCCGTCCCAGCGAAGCTCCATATTGTAGTTGAGCCCTTCGCGGATGACGTGGATATGAGAATCGTTGAGGCCCGGAATCACCCTGCGGCCGTGGAGGTCGATGACCCGGGTGCCTTCGCCTTTATGGTTCATGATCTCCGCTTCCGGCCCCACGGCCAGGAAGCGCCCGTCCTTGATCGCCACGGCGGTAACTTCGGGGTGCTCCCGGCCGAGGGTCGTGATGCGGCCGTTTATGAAAATCGTTTCAGCATCCATGGTTCGTGTCCTCTGGGCGCTGCATTGCACGTTTCGGCGCGGCAGCACCCTTTTGGCTGAAGCACCCGCTTCAGGCGGCTTTTTTCACTTGTCCCTCGTGTGCCCCGCACATGGCGCCGGCATACAGG
>LUZZ01000004.1 GCA_001603845.1 Syntrophobacterales bacterium Delta_01
CGTAAATGGCGACTCTCTGGGGAGTGATGCTCAACCCATGATCGCGGCAGATCTTCTTGAAAGAAAGCAGGCCCTCAGGTTCCCTGTCTTCACTGATCTCCATACACGCCGCCCCACTGAATCGGAGGGAAGAATCCAAAAAACAAGTTCTGCTCCTATATAGGAACGACTCCTATTTGTGTCAACCCGGCTTTCTTGAATTTTAAATTCAGGCAGGCAATGGAGGAGACTTCGGTTGGGTCTTCGCTTTCAGCGGGCGAAAACCAGGATTGTGCGGGCGCCCTATCTTTTGAAGGGAAATGGTTTTGCCGGCCGGCACCAAAGCCGCATGCCGGCGTTTTTAACCAGACGGGTCCCTGACGGCAATAAACGGCCTCTACCTGCTTATTGTCGAGCAGATTGGAACCTGCCATTATGCCGGATTTACGAAGGGGGGAATATTTTCGGAAAATTCGGCGGCGGGTCATTGGGACCCACCACCGATGCTACTGCATGGGACCATAGAGCGATGAGATAAGATTTATCCCGTCTCTCCAAGGGTCTTGATGAAGTCTCTAATTTCTTGTGCAAATTCCGCTTCATCTTTTGGCGGATGAATCGTCTCTGCCCTTGGTATCATCGTTATTGCGCCCGATGGGCAGTGAAATGCGCAGAGCCCGCATCCCAAACATTGTTTTTCGTTTACAACCGGAACACCATTTTCCATCTGCAGGGCATCGCCTTGGCAGTACATGATGCAAGTCTCGCATCCTGCGCAGTCGTCTATTGAAATGTCGGGCATGTAATTTGATCTTAACGCCGGATCCGGTGACTTGAAGTATTTGCGAACCGACAGGCTGCCCATGCAGCAACAACTGCAGCAGTTACAGATATAGGGAGATCCCTCCTGCATGCTCATCGTTTGGTGAACCAGTCCCGATTCCGCAGCTTTCTTCAGGGTTGCTTTTGCTTCTTCCTTGGTGATCCGCTTGCCTCTGCCCGTACGTACATAGAAATCAGCAAAGGGGCCAAGCCACAGACACATCCCTTCGTAGGGATGATCGCAGCCCTTCCCCAACAGCCGGTTGGTAATCCGGCATACACAGTCGGCAGCGGCGATGTCTGAAGCTTCATCTATGTATCTTTCAACTTCTTCGTAAGGTAGTCTTTTCGACTGTGCCTTGATGGATTCCTGGACGGGAATGACACGCAATGCCCCTTTGGGCAATTTGGGCCAAATCTGCTCTTCCATCTCCTTGAGAAACTCTTTGTGCAGCCGGGCCAGTTCCAGGTCAAGGAGTTCTTCCTTTACCGAAAATTCCAATGTTCCTGGTGCAAAGACTATCAGAGAGTATAGTGGCTCGTCCTGGAAAACCATGAAGATAACACCATTATTCGCAAGTTTTTCCAGTACGGGTGCGACATCCTCAACAGGCTTGCCGATCCTTTTTGCAAGACTGCCGGCTGACTCCGGTTCAGCCGAAAGATATATCGCAATACGGGCATCATCTTCGTTCATAAGCCTGGAATAAATTTTCACTAGGGTGCAATCATCGGTTACCACCGGTGAGATAGGGCTCGGATAGACCTCATCCACTCTCTCCAAGAATTGCCTGATCATGTTCATTCCCAGTCTCCATTCCTGGTCATTGGTTTCTGGATTTGTGTTCATCCGTAACGATCTATACGCGACGACATCAATAATTGCGCAATGCAATTCAGCGCTGGAACCACGTCGCCATTCAAATGGCAGTCTCAGTTTACAATCCGTTAGTCTTTTGGAGTTTGTACGTAAAAGATTTGTATCCTTCCGGTTGTTCGCCGTGCACCCTCCTGTTGGGCCGACACGACCGCCCGGGAGGGGGATGGGAAAGATTCGGTCTCGGGAAATATCCGACCTGTCCCGGGAGAAGATGGGGCCGTTGACCCCACCTCCCCGCAAGAGAACCGGGAAAAACATACCGGCTCACACCCGGTGAAGGCAGAAAGCCGATTCCATCGGGAAGGATCCTTGAAGCTTTTATGTACGTATTGCGAACGTGTGCTGCCAATGGCAAGCTCTTTCCAAAGAGCGGTTCGGTAGTTCCGCGCCATTCACACCCACCTCCAAAGGTGGGTGCGAGCAGGCTTCTTTGTGGAACTCTGGAGGGCCGGTCTTGCCGAGTACGACGATATGGAGGGCATAGCCTGGTTCCGGAAAAACATAGATGGTGCGATTCAAGGCTCCTCTTGCACGAGATACGTTGGTGGACGGCCGTGGCGTCCCGCTGTCCATTGCCGCAACCGGAGCGAACCGTCGCGACATCGTCCTGCTTGCAGTGGCACTCGGTCAGATCATGATCTACCGTCCCGACGACGTCGTGCAGCATCTTTGTGCAGATGAAGGAGGCTATGCCTGCGCAACCGGCCCAAAGAACTGTCAAAGAGCATCATTACGTTCCGCAGGTGAAGCAGTGCGGAGAAGGAGTTCAAGAGAGGAGTGCCGATCCGGGTTGCAAGGACCGCAGATGGGTGGTGAGGGCAGTGCATCCCTCGTTCAACCGCTTCGGAAAGCTCCTTGCGAGAAATGAAAGGCTTTCTGAAAACTACGAAGCGTTACCGCACCTTGCTGCTGCCATAATCACATCCTGGAAATGCGGCGTCATCTACGCATAAGCCCTTAACCTTTGACCTGCAATTGCCTGTTTTGCTCCTCCTTCTGAAAGATGTGAGTGAGTATTGATGCCACGTCTGATTTTCCGGTAAAGCCACGTGGCAAGTCTTTATCCCCAGGCTGCATAATTCCGGGATTGATGATTTCTCGGATCATCAGGATGAGTAGTCCTCGCAAGAATTTCACACTACTCGAATTGATAGTGGTAGAAGTGCCGCTTGGAATATTCGACCCCATACAATCATCACGGCTACGATATCCTCGGCGAATGCGTCCTTGACGTTGCGGAAGGTGAGTTCTTGAATCACTGGCCGGGTAAAAAGGTAAAAACGCATGGATAGACAGAGGGCGAATACGGCGGCCGCGTGGCGAGCGTGAAAACGGCGGGTAATGCCGCGGAAACGGACGAACTCCTTTGGCATGTTCTACGGCAGCCCATGGGCCTTCCGCGCGATATCCGGAGTCAATTCAATAGGGACGATGAGAAGATCGAGTGGGCGGGCGGGGAAAACGGCCTGCATCTGCACTCATGAAAAGAATCGTCGAATAAGACGCTTCAGAGACGGCTTAGCGCCGCAGATTTCGAACGTTCGGTCTGCCATCCGATTGCCCCCCTGGGGACCGGAGTTTTGGCGGGGGGCCTGGTGCCGATGCGGTATTACGACGGACAGGCTCTAAGATATGGATCGTTGCCATAGACCCGGCGCCTGCAAAGGGATGTGCTAAAACGCTGCCCTTGGCTGCGGCCGGATGATGGGGCGGAATTGACAACGATGCGATGGCTGTCTCTTGAGCCGGGGCAGGGACTCCCAAAGGCAAAGAGGCCCCCCGTGTCTTCCGACCCGGAGGGCCTCCGTCCATCCATGTGCTTCATTCCAGCAGGGGACCTTCAGCCCCGACGCGCTTCATACCGTAAAGGCGTGGGGGGCGTCTCCCGTAACCGGGATGAGCGCCGATGCCGGTGGTGGTCTATGCCCCTTCAATCTGCGACAGATCCAGGTCGGGGAGCATTGCGCCCTGTTCCATCAGGTTCCGGTGCAGCTCAAAACACGTGTCGAGATCATGCCGGATGTGTCCCACCCTGGCTTTTTCGATATATCGATAGAGGTAGTCCCGGTAGGCGGGATGGGCGCAGTTGCCGATTACGGCCTTGGCGCGCTGCATGGGGCCGAGCCCCCGAAGGTCGGCCAGGCCCTGCTCGGTAACGACAATCTGCACCGCGTGTTCATTGTTGTCCACGTGCGTCACCATGGGCACGATCGAGGAAATCTTGCCGCCCTTTGCAATCGACGGGCACATGTAGATCGAGAGAAAGGAGTTGCGCGTGAACTCGCCGCTTCCCCCGACCCCGTTCATAATGTCCGTCCCGTACACGTGCGAGGAATTGACGTTCCCGTAGATGTCCGCTTCAAGAGCCGTGTTCATGGCGATCACTCCGAGGCGAAGCACCACGCCGGGGTGGTTGGAGATTTCCTGGGGCCGCAGGACGATCCGCGGCACGAAGAAATCTATGTTGTCGTAGATCTTCTGCAGGTTCTCGTGCGTCAGGGTAAGCGCGGTGGTGCTGGCGCCTCGCAGCTTGCCCGATTCCATCAGGCCGACGAGGGAATCCTGGAACACTTCCGTGTACATCAGGAACGGAGGGATTTCCTCGCTCTCGCCCAATGCGGCCATGACTCCGTTGGCAACGTTTCCAACCCCGGCCTGCAGGGGGAGAAACTCGGGCGGGATCTGTCCCGTTCGAAGTTCCTCGACCAGGAATTTTACGACGTGCGCCGCAATTTTCCTGCTTCGCTCGTCCGGGGGCGCGAACGCGCCGATGGTATCCGGTTCGTTGTTCTCCACGATGCCCACGATCCTCCTGGGATCGACCTCGGCATACGGGTAGCCGACCTTCGTGAGAGGGTCGTGGAGGGGCAGCATTGTGCGATGCGGCGGGGCGGGGAGGATCGTTATGTCCGCCATTTCGCGCAGGCGGGGGGAGTGGTAGCGGTTGATTTCTATCAGCACCCGGTCCGCATACTTCAGGTATGCGGGGGATGCCCCGACCGAAGTGGTCAGGTAAACCCTCCCGTCAGGCGTGACCTCGGTTGCCTCGATAACGGCGAAATCTATCTTCCCGTGGAAGCCGGCGAGCACCATTTCCGAAACCTGGGAGAGGTGCATGTCGACGTATTCGACCTGCTGGCTGTTGATCTGCTTTCGCAGCTTCGGAGCGCTCTGGTAGGGGGCGCGCCAACTGATGGCGTCGACTTGCGCCAGCGGGTCGTCGATGCTTGCCGAACTGGATGCCCCGGTCATCACGCGCAACCGATACGGCCGGCCGGCCTCATGTTCGTTGCGCGCCCTGGCTGCCAGGGCCCTCGGGAGCACCTTTGCCGCCCCCGCGTTTGTGAACCCGCTAAATGCGACCGTCGCCCCATTGAACACTTTGGCGGCCGCCTCCTCGGGAGTGAGATCCGGAAAGACGCCAATCTTTACCATTACTACTATCCTTCCTCTTGCCGTACACGCCGCATGCTACGCATGGGCGGACTCCGAAATTTTCAAATCGGGCAGCATGCTGCCGTATTCGATGAAGTTCTTGTGCAGTTCGTAGCACTGTTTAAGGTTGTGCCGGATATGCCCCACTCTGGAATTCTCGATATATCGATTGAGGTAGTCCCGGTACATAGGGTGGGCGCAGTTGTCGATAATGGCCCTCGCGCGCTGCATGGGGCCGAGGCCCCGGAGGTCCGCCAGTCCCTGGTCGGTCACAATGATCTTTACCGAATGCTCATTGCTGTCAACGTGCGGCGTCATGGGGACGATGGAGGAAATCCTCCCTCCCTTTGAGATGGACGGGCACACGATTATGGGCAGGTAGCTGTTTCTGGTGTACTCGCCGCTTCCCCCCACTCCGTTGATGATGTCCGTCCCGAAGACGTGCGAGGAGTTCACATTGGCGTATATATCGACCTCCACCGCTGCGTTCATGGCGATCACTCCGAGCCTGCGTATGATGGCCGGGCTGCTGGAGATCTCCTGGGGGCGCAGCAGCATGCGCGGGACGAAAAAGTTCATGTTCCCGTAAACCCGCTTGAGCACGTCGGGGGGAAGGGTGAGGCTGGTCGCGCTGGCGCTGAGGACCTGCCCGTTCTCTATGAGGTCGATCAGCGCTTCCTGGATGACCAGCGTGAACATCCTGAGCGGGGGGATATAGGGATTTTCGCCCAGTGCGGTCATCACCCCGTTGAGGATCCGGCCCACTCCTACCTGCACGGGCAGGAACTCTTCGGGAATACGGCCGGCCCGTATCTCGTCGAAAATGAACCGTATGATGTGTTCGGCGATGCTGTGGCTCACCGCGTCCGAGGGGCCGAACGGGTTGATGTAGTCCGGCTCGTCGCTTTCCACGATGCCGATGACCTTCTTGGGGTCTACAATCGCGAACGACGACCCCAGCCTGGTCATGGGGTCGCGGATAGGAATCGGGTTGCGGTGCGGCTGTGGAGGCAGGATGACGATATCGGTCATCTCCCGCAGCCTTTCGGAATGATGCCTGTTGATCTCGATGATCACTTTGTCCGCGCACTTGAGATAAGTCGGCGTCGCCCCTATCGAGGTCGTCAGGTAAACCCTGCCGTCCGGCGTGATCTCGGTTGCCTCCACGATTGCAAGGTCCACCTTGCCGAAGAACCCGGAGGACACCGTCTGCCCGAGGTGCGACAGGTGCATGTCCACGTACTCGACTTCCTGCCTGTTAATCTGCTTGCGCAGGGTGGGCGCGCTTTGGTAGGGCGCGCGCCAACTGATTGCACGGGCAAAGGCGAGCGATTCGTCGACGTCGTCGCCGCACGATGCTCCGGACAGCACCCGGACCTTGAAGGGTTCGCCCCTGTCGTGCAGCGTGCGGGCCTTGGCTGCCAACTCCCTTGGAACCACCTTCGCGGCGCCTGCGTTGCCGAACCCGCTGAAGGCGAGGGTCGCCCCGTTGGGGATGTACTCGACCGCTTCTTCAGGGGTGAGTTTGGGAAATCCATTTTTCAGTGACATTTGTTTCTCCTTTTTCCCCGTGTTCAACATGTTTTTGAGATCGATGCCTGTTCGATTCCCTTGAACACAAGACGGTATCGGACGAAAATGCAGGTTATCTTGAGCGTCATCCTTATTTCGGGGAAAATCTTTTCTTGTTGTTTCAAAATAAGACTTGCGTAGAACCAAAGGAGAAATAATCATGCCGAACATGACTCGCTCTTTTTCTGAATTGAATTGAGTCAAATTAAACCATGGACCCAACTGCCGGTAAACCGAAATCTTCGGTCTTTACCGTAGGCCGATGAAGGCTTACAGAGGTCCGGACAGATTACGAGAAGCGCCTGTTTCGCGGACATTCTGTGGGATTTCGATCATTACGGTGAATTGAGATTGCGAACGTAAGACGGCGATGTATCATTTGCGGCTTGGCCGCCGGCAGTGAAGCTTCCTGCCGATGGGCGGCTGACGGTCCGGCGGTTTCCTTAACGCACGGTATGTTTTTTCTTGGAGATGACATTCATGAAGAAAAACACGGACAGTTCAGAACCGATCTCGGGGCGAGCTGGTTCCAGGAAACGCGTATGCCAGGTTTGCGGCACCGGAGACAGATCGGAACTGAGGGCGGGCGTGCTCCTGAGGCCGGCCGTGGGCGAGTTTATCCGAGAAGACCTCGGAAAATGGGATGAACAGGGCTGGATCTGTGAGCGAGACCTTCAGAAATACCGCAGCAAATACATCGAAAAGCTCATCGAGGATGAAAAAGGCGAACTTACCGGCTTGGAGCGGGAAGTCCTCGACAGCATTAAAGAACAGGACATCCTCTCGACGAATCCCATCGAAGATGCCGACACGGACCGGACGTTAGGGGAAAGGCTGGCCGATAAGATTGCGGACTTTGGAGGCAGTTGGCTTTTTATATCCATCTTTTGTGCGGTCATCGTCGTCTGGATGGCTCTGAATTCTTACCTGCTTGCATTCCATCCGTTCGATCCCTATCCGTATATCCTCCTGAACCTGGTGCTGTCCTGCCTTGCAGCGATCCAGGCCCCCATC
>LUZZ01000017.1 GCA_001603845.1 Syntrophobacterales bacterium Delta_01
TGACTTCTTCATTTGATTTTCTCCTTTCCGTTTTGTGTGCGTTGTGACCTCTTAACTGGCAATACCGGTGCCAAACGGAAAAGATATTTTTAAATTTTTAAGTGATTGAAATTTAAGGAATTCTTTAAAAGGTGCCCCGAGACGCCCGGACGGCGGTTGAATGGATCTTTCAATGGAATGGAAAGACTGTTTCATTCAGGGCATGAATTGAACGCACAACGGACTACTCCGGGATTGCGTAAGACAATCCGGCAGGCGGGAGGCCCGAATTTTGAATCGGTATCGATCGGATATATAATACCGGGTATAGAATGGCGGATGCCGCAAGGCTTCGCAAAATCACGGGAGAACCGGGCGGTTATATGTTCAGAGCAGGCGGCAAGATTTCACATCGTTTTTTTTCAGCTTTTTTCCTGGTGGCGGTCATTCCTATCGTGGTCATGGGATTTGCCATGTACCGGGCGGCGGAGCACACGCTGATCGATTCGGCCTACGTGCACATCCGGACAATTGCCCAGAGCCATGCCACCAAGCTCGATACCTGGTATGCGGAGAGGTTGAACGATATCAGGGTCCTCTCGGAAATGACCAGCATCCGGGAGCTTTGTACGGCCGCGTGCGCCGCAGGCGCCGGGATGTCCGGCATCACGTCGCCGGCGGTCGATTCCAGCCTTGCTGAAAACTCCCTGGCCCTTACCCGCGGGAAATCTCCGGCCTACCAGAGCATCCACATCCTGGCTCCTTCCGGGGCCGTGCTGGCGTCGACCGACAGACATTCCGAAATGATCGTAACCAAACGGTACCTCCAGGACCTGGAGCGGCTCAAGCGTTCTCACGGCCCGGTTTTGAGCCCCCCGCACCAGCATTCGAACGGCGCCTGGTACATTCACCTTACCGTCCCGGTCTATTCCAAGGACGGCAAGCTCATAGCGGCCATCTTCGCCATCCTGGACGCGTTCGGGACAATCGACCCCCTGCTCTCGGACCGGGTGGGCCTGGGGAACACCGGCGAGGCCTACCTGGTAAACGAGGAAGGCAAGATCGTCACCCAGTCCCGGTACCTGAGCGCGGAGCAAAGGGGCCGGACGGAATTTGCGACCCTCGGCATCGTTTCCGCCCTAGCCAGGAAAAACGGCATTTCGATGTACAAGAACTACATGGGCCGCGAGGTGCTGGGATCGTACACCTGGCTTCCGCGGTACCACTCGGCCCTCCTGGTGGAAATGCAAAAGGACGAGGTGCTCGCCCCGCTGCGGACGATCCGGACGGCGGTTTACGCCACCGTGGGCGTGATGGGGCTGATATGCATCCTGGCGGCTTTTTTTTTGAGCCGGCAAATATCCCGGCCGATCATAGACATGGCCAATGCCGCCCGAAGCATCGCCGACGGGTCGCTCGACCGCCGCATCTCCTACTCGAAAGACGACGAAATCGGGACCCTGTCCAGCAGCTTCAACTCCATGGCCAACGAACTGGCCGTGCTCATCGATTCGCTCAAGCAAAAGGAGATTTCGCTCCAGCAGGCCTACGACGAACTGGTGCGCACCCAGAAACAGCTCATCCAGTCCGAGAAGATGGCGGCAATCGGCGAACTGGCGGCCAGCGTCGTTCACGAGATCAGGAACCCGCTTTCGTCGGTGAAGCTCAATTTCCAGATCATAGGGCGAAGCATCGACCGCAACGCGCGCCTCTACGAGCACTATTCCATTGGGCTGGCCCAGATCTCCCAGCTCGAAACGATGCTCTCCGGCCTGCTCGACTACAGCAAGCCCATGGAACTGGAAAGCGTGCCGTTGGACATTAGCGGGCTTGTGAACGAAAGCATGCAGCAGATCCAGCCTTCCGTGGGCTCCTGCGCGGTGGAACTGGAAATGGAGGACCGGCTTCCGCAGGTCACCGCGGACCCCGGCAAGATGCGGCAGGTGCTGGTGAACATCATCCACAACGCCATCGACGCCGCGGGCCAGGCGGGAAAGGTGCGGGTGCGGGTCAGCGTTCCGGAACCGAAATCGGACGGCGCGGTGCTGATCGAGGTTTCGGACAATGGGCCCGGCATTACCGAACAGGACCTCAAACGAATATTTCAGCCTTTTTTTACCACCAAGGAGCATGGAACGGGCCTCGGCCTTTCGATCGTGAAGAAAATCATGGAGGCCCACATGTTCCGAATTACCGTCTCCAGCGAAAAAGGGGTCGGTACGGTGGTAAGCTTGCACCTGCAAAGAAAATGATATGAAGAAAATTCTGATCATCGACGATGAGCATTCGCTGGTGCGCACCCTGGAACTCTACTTCCAGAGCAAGGGTTACACCGTCTTTTCCGCCTTCGGCGCCCGTGGGGGCCTCGACCTGTGGCGGGAAAACGACCCGGACCTCATCCTGCTGGACGTCCAGTTACCGGGGATGGACGGCACCGAAGCCCTTGCCGTCGCCAAGGATGAAAACCTGTCCGGCGACGTCATCATGATTACCGCCTTCCAGGACATGGAGGCAACGCTCACGGCAATTCAGCGCGGAGCGACCGACTACCTCTACAAGCCGCTGGATCTCGACGCCCTCGACGTGCTCCTGGAAAAGATACTGGCGCGCCGCAGGGAGCGCGAGAAGCTCGAACGACTCAGCCACGTCATCTCGGAGACCTTCAACAAGCCCAACCAGATCATCGGCATGAGCCAGGCCGCCCTCACGGTGGTCAAGGACATCGCCCACGTCGCCCGGACGCCCGTCACGGTGCTCATCGAGGGCGAAACCGGGACCGGCAAGGAACTGGTCGCCCGCACCATCCACGAGCAGTCCTCCCCGGAAGAGCCTTTCATCGCCATCAACTGCGCGGCCGTGGTCAGCAGCCTGCTGGAAAGCGAGCTGTTCGGACACGAGCGGGGAGCTTTCACCGGGGCCGTGCAGCGCAAGCTCGGAAAGCTTGAACTGGCGGGGGGCGGCACGGTGTTTCTGGACGAAATCGGGGAACTACCCCTGGAAATCCAGGCCAAGTTTTTGCGCGTGCTCCAGGAAAGGCAATTCCAGAGGGTGGGAGGCGTCAAGGACATCCCGTTCAGCGCCAGGCTGCTCGCCGCCACCAACCGCAACCTGGACGCCATGGTGAAGGAGGGTACTTTCCGCGACGACCTTTATTTCAGGCTCAAGGTCTTCGTCATCCGGATCCCGCCCCTCAGGGAGCGGCCCGACGACATCGTGCTCCTTGCCGAATATTTCATATTCCGCCTCAACCGCGAACTGAACCGGAACGTGACCCGCATTCCCATGGAATACATTCGGGCCATGCAAGCCTACGACTGGCCGGGAAACGTGCGCGAACTGGAAAACCTGCTGAGGCGCGCCATGATCCATTCCCGAAGCGACGTGCTCGAATTCGACCTGGGCTGGCTCCAGCGAGTGGAGTGCGCGATAGGGTCCGCCGAGGCGGACGACGAACTCAAGAGCCTGGAAAACATCGAGAAGGACTATATTCTCAAAATTCTTCGGCACACGCGCGGCAACTACGGCGACACGTGCAAAATCCTGGGAATATCCCGCCCCACCCTGCGCAAGAAAATAAACGACTACGGCCTCAAGGAGCTGATCGAAGAGCCCGAATGACCGCCCGCTCCGTCCCCGGCATGCAGCAGACGCCTTCCATTAGTGTGATGACAAACAGGTTATACACTTGCAATATGTTTACAATGGCTGTAGAATCGCGCCTGAAGGTGAGGACCTTACGATTGTTTAGTGAAAGGGACACCGGACAATCGCATTTGTTCTCTTACGCAGTATTGGCTTCAAGAAATCCGCAAATCAAGAAAAGCTGACGTCCATCCTCATCGTTGTTAAAGGCTTCGAAGAGAGGCGCTTTCCGTAGCGCTTCGCAAGCTCCGAAGTAATCGGCGTCCCCAAGCCCGGCGCTTCACCGATTCCCATCTGTCGCAGAAGCGATCGCCCCTCAAGGCTCGCGCTCCATCCCTAATGGTTCTCCAACCGGTCCTTGGACCTGGTGCTCCTCCCTTCTTGACGCACCATACCCAATCAGCGGTCTTTCCAGGCTCGGCACTACACCCGCATGCGGCCCTCCTCGGCCTTCGCGGGACAGTTGCCTCTTGCTGCCGTTGGGTGTGGTTTCCGGCAAAGGATGGTTGCAGAGATTCACTGACGACAGGAGAAGGAGCAAGTATGAACAGAATACCCGAAAATTACTTGCCGGGGAAAGAAACATGGCCGCAATACAGCATCCCAGGTGAATGCGCCGACACGCCCCAGAAACTGAACCTGGCAGACTTCCTGCTCGACCGCCACGTGAGGGAGGGCAGAGGCGACAACGTGGCCGTCAAGTTCATGGACAAGGAAATCACGTACGCGCAACTGCAAAAACAGGTCAACCAGTTCGGAAACGCGCTCAAGGCAGCCGGCGTGGAGCCCCAGGACCGGGTCGGAATCCGCCTGGTAAACACTCCCCAGGCCATGGTGGCCATCTTCGCCATCGAGAAGATCGGAGCCATTCCGGTACCCACCTCTCCCCTGTGGTCGCGCGAAGAGATCGCCTTCGTTGTGAACAACGCCGAGATGAAATTTTTCGTCGTCAACGACCCGCTGATGGAACAGGTCGAAGCGGCCAAGTCCAACTTCGAGCACGGAACCCGTGTGATCGTGATCGGGAACCCCGAAGGGGCCAAGGCGAAGGGACACCTTTCCTTCGAAGAGATGATGGCGGGCGGAGCGCCTTCGCTCGATGCCGTCATGCTGGACGCCCTCGACATCGGCGTGATCCTCTACACGTCGGGAACCACCGGCATGCCCAAGGGCTGCGTGCACTTCGTGCGGCCGGCGATCGTGGAAACCAAGCTGGTCAACAAGTACGTGTACCAGCTAAAACCCGGCGACGTGCTCGGCGGGTCGGCCCCCGTTTCCTTTGCAGCCGGATTCGGCACCTTTACTCTTATTCCCTTCGAAGGCGGGGCCTCCATTTCGCTCATCCCCAAATTTTCACCGCCCGACATGCTGGACCTGATCCAGAAACACAAAATAACCGTCCTGACCGGACTCCCCACCGCCTACCGGGCGTTGATGAAATTTCCGGCATTCAAGAACTACGACGTCAGCTCCGTACGGCTCTACACTTCGGGCGGCGACGCCCTGGGGGCCGAAACCCTTCAGGCATGGCAGGCCCTTACCGGAAAGCCGATCTGGGAGGGGCTCGGCGGCACCGAAATGCTCCACCTGGTGACCTCCAACACCATGAACTCCGCCCCGGTTCCCAATTCCATCGGCAAGGCCCTGCCCGGCGTGGAAGTGCGGGTGGTGGATATTACCGGCAAAGAATGCAAGCCGGGAGACATCGGCAGCATGATTTTAAAGGGACCGAGCGGGACGTTGTACTGGAAGCCTTACATTAACAACGAAAAACTTTTGAAGTCCCAGAAATCGGGCGTGGTCGACGGCTGGAACCGGATGGGCGACGCAGTGTTCATGAAAGAGGATGGAAACATCTTCTTCGTGTCCCGCGAAGACGACATGATCAAGAGCTCGGGCTACCGCATCGGCCCTGCCGAGATCGAAGAGGCCCTGGCCAAGCACCCGGCCATTGCCGACGCCGGCATCATCGGCGTTCCCGACCCGGAAAAAGGGCAGATCGTAAAGGCGGTGGTGCAGCTCAAGGAAGGGTTCGCGGGCTCCGACCAGCTCTCCGAGGAGATCAACACCTTCCTTCGCAATCACATCGCCGTCTACAAGCTTCCACGCGCCTACCAGTACGTGGATACGCTGCCCAGGACGCCAACCGGCAAGTTGCTGAGGCGTCTGCTCAGGTAGCCGCCGTTGTACGGACCACGGGGAAAGCGGCTCGCGGCCGGTGCGGCAGCCCGTCCGCAGCCGAACACTCCGGTTTTCGGATCGTATTTTCTCGATTTGGAACCTGGATCGAGTCCAACCCAATCGCCTTGAAGCGTCGGGCTTCAGGGGCGGTTGTTCCTTCTCCATTAAAAAGGGGGATCCCATGCCTGTCTACGTATCTTTTCTAAAGGTTACCGCGGAAGGCAATCGAGACATCAGGAACTCGCGCGAGCGTTTCGAAGCCGGCAAGAAAAGCGTCGAACAGGCCGGAGGCAAAATCCTTTCGGCCTACTACGTGGTTTCGCGCGGAGAGTACCTGATCCTGACTGAATTTCCTGATGAAGACGCCCGGGTGGTGAGCATGGTAAACACGCTCCAGCGCGGCACGGTTTCGTACGAGGTTTATAAGGTCCTGCCGGCGGACCAGTTCTTCAAACTGGTGGACATGGCCTGACGCCGGCGGCCTGACCACCAAGGGCCATCGCAGGTATTGGTTTTACCCGATTCGTCATACTCTTCGGATTTGAACTCGACCGGTGACATCTCCCCCCTTCCGGGCACCAACGGCTGCCCGGAAGGGGGCTTCAAAGCTGGATTTAGAACTCCGCTGCCAATGGCAACCGTGCAGTTTTATCTGGCGTAAAATGCAGGAGGACTCCCATGAACGAACTGTTAGCTCCCGGTGGAAACCTGGCGATGGTTGAAACCGTATTTGCAAACGGGGCCGACGCCGTTTACGTGGGCTGCAAGGGTTTCAGCCGCAGAAAAGCCGCATGGGAACTGGAAGATTCCGGGATCCGCGAGGCCATCGAAATTGCCCGCAGATACGGCGGCAAGGTACGGGTGGCGATCAATGTGGATGTTCTCCCCGAAAAGGCACTGGTTATTTTCGGCAAGATTTCGAAATACGCCGACTGGGGGGCCGAGGGCGTCATCGTGAGATCGCCCTTCGTAATGGAAATGGTCCGGCAGAATTTTCCGAAGCTGGTGATCCACGCCAGCGTGGGGTGCAATATCCGAACGCGGGCCGAAATAGCCGAATACAAAGGCTACGGCGCCTCCCAGGTGGTTGCCGCCACGCCGATCGACACGGTTGAAAAACTGCGCGCTTTCAAAGCGACCGCCGATTCCCTGGGGGTCGCCACCGAGGTGCTGATTCACGGCAACCGCTGCGTGGGCGGTGTCGGCAATTGCAATTTTCACGAACTCATAAGCGACTGTTACATAGAACGGCATTATACGGACGAGGACGGAAACGAAATCGTGGAATACGAGGGCTGGCCGGACAGGTCCGGAAGCTGCTTCCGGCTGTGCATGCTGACCGACGGGCAAAGGCGCCAGGTGCTGGGCAGCCGGGGAAGGCGGCCCGACGAAATCGAGGCGATAAACGAGCGGATCCGCAAAAATCCCAATGTC
>LUZZ01000231.1 GCA_001603845.1 Syntrophobacterales bacterium Delta_01
GAGTTCCAGCAGGGTGAGGGGCAGGCCCACCAGGTTGTTGAAATTGCCGCTGTTTTTCAGGACCTTGCGGCTCTGCGCGAAAATGGCGGCGATCATCTCCTTGGTGCTCGTCTTGCCGTTGCTGCCCGATACGGCGATCACCGGGATATCGAAGCGCAGGCGATGGAAGCGGGCGATCTCGCCCAGGGCGTCGAGCGTGTCCGCCACCCGGATAACGGCGCACGAAGCCGGGACCGGCCCCTCCCACCGGGACACCACGACCGTCCCCGCGCCCTTTGCGACGGCGCTTTCCACGAAGGCGTGGCCGTCGTGGTTTTCGCCGGCAAGGGCGATGAAACAGTCGCCGGGCGCAATCTTGCGGGTATCGGTGGAAATCTTCCCCACGGGGGCCGAACGGTCCCCGGAAAGAATTTCCCCGCGTGCCGCCTGCGCCAGTATTTCGGGTGTCCAGAGCATGGTTTATGTTTTCCTGTTTTTATTCACCCCAGAGTGCACAGAGAACACGGAGAAAAAGCCGTGAAGCAAGGATGTCCTCTTTTAATTTTTGTCCCTCTGTGCTCTCGGTGTCCTCCGTGGTGCAACGCCTTACCGTCCTGCCAGGTATTCCCGCACCACCTGCCGGTCGTCGAACGGGTGTTTGGTGGTGCCGATGATCTGGTACGTTTCGTGCCCCTTGCCCCCGATGAACACCAGGTCGCCGTGGCGGGCGAGTGACAGCGCCAGGTCAATCGCCCGGCGCCTGTCCGCACACCGGGTGTAGCATTTGCAATTCGGGGGTGCGTCGCCGGGGTTGAAGCGGGGGATTCCCGTTTCCCGCACGCCGGCCTCCACCTCGTCCAGTATCGTTTCCGGGTCTTCGGTCCTCGGGTTGTCGCTGGTGAGGACCACCAGGTCGCACAGCCGCGCTCCGATTTTGCCCATCAGGGGGCGCTTTCCCCGGTCCCGGTCGCCTCCGCAGCCGAAAACCCCTATGAGCCAGCCGGGCGTCATTTCGCGAAGGCAGGTGAGGGCCTTTTCCATGGCGTCCGGGGTGTGCGCGTAGTCCACGATGACGTGGTAGCCGAGACGCTCCGGGACTTCGACCCGCTGGAGCCGCCCGTCCACTTCCGATACCGCCCGGATGCCCCCGGCGACGGCATCGAGTGGAAGATCGAGACCCACCGAAGCGGACACGGCCGCCAGCACGTTGTACAAATTGAGTCTTCCCACCAGCGGGGATTCGATTTTCAGGTCGCCGCGCGGGGTGGAGAGCAGGGCGGAAATGCCGCCCGGTCCCAGCCGGGCATCCTTGGCGAACACCCCTTCCACGCCTTTAAAGGAGGGCGGCGCAACGGCAGGTCCCGCGGAATAGGTCAGAAGCCTGGCGCCGCGCACCCCGTTTTCCAGGAGCCTTTTCCCGTAGGCGTCGTCGGCGTTGACGGCGGCGACCGAACGGCCCGCGTCCAGGCATTTCGAGAACAGGAGCTCCTTGGCGCTGAAATACTGTTCCATCGACCGGTGGAAATCGAGATGGTCCTGCGAAAGGTTGGTGAAAACGCCCGCCCTAAAGCACAACCCGGCCACCCGTCCCAGGGCCAGGGCATGCGACGATACCTCCATTACCACGTGCGAAACGCCGTCATCGAGCATCTGGCGGAAAATCCTCTGGAGGTCCAGGGATTCGGGCGTGGTCATGGGGGCGGGGATCTCCCGGCCGGCCCACCGGTAGGCCAGCGTCCCCAGGATGCCGGGTTCCAGGCCGGCGCGTCGCAGGACGCTTTCGAGCAAAAGCGAGGTGGTGGTTTTGCCGTTGGTGCCCGTAATGCCCACCAGGGCGAGCCCGGAGGCCGGATGGTCGTAGAAATCGGCGGCCACCGCCGCCAGGGCGGCGCGGCTTGCGGGAACGCGAACGTAGGCCGGGGTGGGGGCGGCGTCCGGGCGGATGTCTTCTTCGGCGATGACCGCCACGGCCCCCCGTGAGACCGCATGGGCGATGAACCGGTGCCCGTCCACGCGGCTGCCCTTCAAACAGACGAAAAGGCTTCCGGGTTCGGCTTGTCTGCTGTCGTAGCACACACCGGTTATCGGAGCATCCATCGCCCCGCGGGCTTCGATGATTTCAAGCCCGCCTATAAGCTGTCCCAGGGTTTTCATTCGTTCCATACGTTACCGTCTCTATCCGGTACAAAATGTGGCGCACCCGCTGGTGCGGCACGGTAAACCTATGCCCATCCTGCGTGAAAACACGGCCGGTTTTCCGGGAGCCAGCTAATAAAGGCCGGAGGTTCTCTCTTCCGCCCTGCTGAACTTTTCGGGGTGTTCCCGGCTGGCGATTTTCGGTTTTTCCTGACCTTTCCCGGCGTTAACCTGAACGGCCCCGGAGTCCCGGTTGCTTTTCCGGACCGATTTTTTTGCGAGAGTTTGTTTTGCGGAATGAGCCGCGGAGAGGGCTTGGGCTTTCTGCCTCCCATGGGAACCTGCGGAATTTGACTTAACCTGGCGGACGGCCGGAACGGACGCAGGGCTGGGAGCGGAAGGCATTACCCCCAGATAGGGCAGGGCTTTTGCGGCGACCTCGCGGAACACGGGTCCCGCCACTACGCCGCCGTAACTTGCCCCCTGGGGTTCGTGGACTACTACGGTGATAACCAGCCTGGGGTGATCTGCCGGGATGTACCCGGTAAAAACCGATGTATATTTTTTCGAAGCGTAACGCTTCGTAACGGGGTCCATGACCTGAGCCGTTCCAGTCTTGCCTGCCGCCGTATAGCCGGGCGGCACCGCCTGCACTCCTGTTCCGCCTTCAAGAGTTACGAGGGCCATCATAGCACGGATCTGATCGGCTGTCTTCTTTTGAATCACCTGACGAGTCCTTGCGGACTGGAACCGCTTAACCGGCTTGCCGTCTTCATCCACGATCTCTCGGGCGATGATGGGCGGGCTGTAATAGCCGTCATTGACGATGGTGTTGACGGCGGCCGTGAGCTGCAGGGGAGTGACCCCGATGCTCTGGCCGAAACCGGTTACCGCCAGGTCTATCGGCCTCCATTTGCGCCACGGCCGAAGCAGCCCCTTGACTTCACCGGGAAGCGCAATGCCCGTGTCTTCCCCGAAACCGAACCCGCGGATATACCGGTTGTAGCGTTCGGCGCCCACATGGAGCGCGATCTTGGCCGCCCCGATGTTGCTTGAAAACTTAATCACCTCCTGCATGGTGATCCAGCCGCGGGGATGCACGTCCCGGATGGTGTGGCCCGCCAGCCTGCACCGGCCCTCCTCGCAAAAGATCCGGTCGCGCGGACGGACCATGTTTTCCTGGAGCGCCGCGCTCATGAGAAAGACCTTGAAGGTCGAACCGGGCTCGAACGAATCCGTGATGGTGCGGTTTTTCCAGAGCCTGGGATCGTTTTTGTCCGGCAGGTTGGGATCGAAAAAGGGCCAGTTCACCATCGCCAGCACCTCGGCCGTGGCGGGGTCCATGACCACCACCTCCCCGGCCTTGGCGTGGTATTTCTGGACGGCTTTTTCCAGTTCGCATTCGGCGATGTACTGGATGAAGGCGTCGATGGTGAGCTTCACGCCGCTGCTTTCGACGGGTTCCGGCGGGGCCGAAGAGCTGAGCCACAAACACCTGCGCCCGCCGTCCCTCACCTGCCCGACACGGGTGGGAGAGCCCCGCAGCACCGGGTCAAAAGATTTCTCGATGCCTTCCAGACCCACTCCGTCCAGCCCCACGAACCCCACCACCTGGCCCGCCACCTGGCGCTGCGGATAGAACCGCTTATACTCGCTGGTCAGGTTCAGCCCGCGGCCGTTCAGGCTCTCCACGGCGTGCGCCTGCTGGTCGGTGAGCTGGCGTTTTATCCAGACGAAATGGCGGGTGCCGGACAGTTTTTTTTCAAGAGCGCTCTGGGGTTCCCCCAGAAGGGGGCTGAGAAGTCCCGCCAGCTTTTTCGAGTCGCGGACGGGGTTCCCGTCGGCGTAGAGCGAGCGCTGGGGGACGGAGTAGGAGAGCAGCCTTCCCTGGCGGTCGTAGATGGAGCCCCTGTAGGCCGGGACCTGGAACGAGGTGTTCACCTGCGCCTGGGCGCGCTGCACCCAGGTGGAGTGTTCGACCACCTGGAGCAGGAATGCCTTGTACAGTATGGCGCAAAGCCCGGCCCCGACAAGCACGTGAAAGAGCACGCGGCACGACCAATAGCGGGCTGTCAAAAATTTCCGCGGCTCTTGCGATTCCATTACCCAAAGTCCTTTTTTGAGTCCCGGTCAGCGCATCAGCACCTTCTGGTCCGGTCTCGGCGGCGCCAGGCCGAATTTGTTGCGCCCTAGTTCCTCCAGCCGGTTCGGGTCCCGGAACCGGGACCATTCGAGCTTGAGCTTTCGCTGGACGGAGGTCTGCAGTTCGTTTTCAGAATAGATTTTTGCCAGGAGGTACCCGTTTTGCACCTGCTGGACGTAGAGCCACACGTAGAATACCGCACACCCGACGAAAAGGATCCCCAGGAGCACGGAAGAGACCAGCCAGAAGGAAAAGCCCGCCGGCCGGGCTTCCTTGTCCCCGACGTTGAAATCGCTTCCCGGCTTGAGGCTGAGCGACAATGCTGCTTCCCTGGCCTGGCTCATGGGTTTCCATCCGTTAACGCCTAATTGTTCCTGCCGTCAGACCCCCGGCTTCTCCGACCCGCAGCCTCTGCTGTCCGCCTCACACGTCCCATTCGTCGCCCCAGGCGCCGGGGTTTCTGTGCATGCCGGGACGGAACGGCAGGGCCGCGGTCCTCGACAGGCGGTCCGTCCTGCCCGAGCGTAGACAAGCCACGTGATGTTCGAATCGGACCATGGCAGTTCCCTGAAAAAAGAAATGCCGCGAAGAACACCTGCGTTTCGGAAATGTTTTTTCGAGCGGTTCCTGCATGACTCGCCCTTTCTCCCACACGGATTGCCGGTCAATGGCGATCTGTTTCTTTCTTCCGGCCGCTGCGGCCTGCCGCGGGCCGGCGGTTCGTATATTCCCGCCGAGGGCGGGAGGTTTGCCCCGCAATTTGCGCGGGGCGTTGCATCCAAGGAGGCCGGTCTTGCGGAGGCGGCGGGCAGGGCAAATGCTCCCTGCCCGCCTCTTGGGTTTGGTTGATTCCTCCTCCAAAGCCGATGGTCCCGGTTCATCTCTCGGAAGAAGTTTCCAGGCGGTCCCCCCCGGGCCGCCCGGAGTGGCCCATCCGCTTCTTCCTTGAAGACCCCTTCTGTTGCCCCGGAAACCCCCTCTGCCTAAAACCCCTTGCGGGGTGGTGGTAATCGGCCCCCGTTCTCTTGTCCGAACCCCCTCAAAATCCGGGAGACCGGGGGCCGTGGCGCCTGCGCCGCCAGGTTGGGTGACGGGATGCGGGTTACCGGTCGCGAGGTGCCGGTGCCGGTTGCGGGGTGTCCGCCGCTTTCCGGTCTTGGTTGTTCCGCTTCCCGTCCTCCACTCTCAAAGCTTTTCAACAACCCTGAGCCTGGCGCTGCGCGCGCGGGGATTGCGTTCGACCTCTTCCGGCGAAGGCCAGAGGGCCCTTCTCGTCACCATGGCGACGAGCGGCCGTCCTTCACACGCGCACGCAGCGCGCTCGCGCGGACAGCGACAGGAGCGCGCCCAGTTCCTGAACGTCTCCTTGACAATCCTGTCTTCCAGCGAATGAAACGCCACTACGCACGCTCTGCCCCCGGGCCGCAGAACGCGCAGCACCTCGGGCAAAAAGCGCTCCAGGGATTCCAGTTCGCCGTTCACCGCTATCCGCAGTGCCTGAAAAGTCCGGGTGGCAGGATGGATCCTCGCGGAATCCCTCGATGGAGGAACGGCCCTGCGAACCACTTCGGCAAGCTCCCGCGTGGTGGCAAACGGCCGGTTCTTCCTCGCTTCCACGACCATGCGCGCGATGCGCCTCGACCGCCTCTCCTCGCCGTACCGGTAGATCAGGTCGGCGAGTTCCCTCTCCGGCAGCCTGTTCACCAGGTCTGCGGCCGTGACGGCCAGGTCGCGGTTCATACGCATGTCAAGCGGCCCTTCCTGCATAAAGCTGAAGCCGCGCGCGGGGTCTTCGAGCTGAAAACTCGATACCCCGAGATCGGCGATGATCCCGTCCACGGAATCAAAACCGTGGTTGCGAAGGGCTTGGCGGATATCCGCGAAATTCGCCCTCTCCAGAAGAAGTCTTTCAGCGTAACCGCCAAGCCTTCCGCGCACACGCTCGATAGCTTCCCAATCCCAGTCCAGGCCGAGCACAACCCCCTCAGGTGCGCTCCGTTCCAAAATAGCCTGGGCATAGCCCCCTCCCCCGACGGTACAGTCGACGTAAACGCCGCCTGGCCTGCAGTTGAGAAGCTCGACTACCGGCCCGAGCATGACCGGTATATGTTTACCATCAGGCGCGCCCCCCATGAGCCTAAAGCCCGGCGCCTGCTATGGATTCCAGAATTTTTTGGCTGTTTTGCCTGTCGAGGTCCGCCTGGCTGCCCCAGGTCGCCCTGTCCCAGATCTCGAACTTCTTGAGCAGTCCGGCGAGCACCACTTCCTGCCCCAGCCTCGCGTCCTCGCGGAGCATGGGGGGGATCAGGATTCGTCCCTGGTTGTCGAACTCACATTCCTCGGCGCTGGAGATGAAACGGCGCAGAAACGAGCGGTGCTCCGGCAATACTTCCGAGAGGTTCAATGCCTTGGATTCAATCTCCTCTTCCCACCTCTCGGGAGGATACGCCACGAGGCACTCCCCGAGCTGTGCGATGATGAGAGCGTCTGTGTAATTTTTTTGTAAGACTTCCCTGAATTTCGTGGGAATCCGGAGCCGTCCCTTTGCATCGAGACGGTGAACCGAGCGTCCTCTGAAGTAGGGCTTGTTCAGGATGCCCACTTTTTACCCCTTTTCTCCACAATTTCCCACTTGGGCGCTTTTCTAGCACTATTTTTTTGCCATTGTCAATAGAAAAAACCGCTCGGCGCCGAGGGCACGGACTCGGAAAAGGGATAAAAAGCAGAAACATGCACCGCCCGGAAGGGGGTTTCCCCGCTTCCGCCCGCGAGCGGCAGGCGGTGGGAACGCCGTCGTCGCCTTTGCGGCCGATTTTGAATTTTTTTTGCGGGCGGGCGGTGCTTTGTGTTAAATATCAACCCGAGTAACCGGGATGCCTCCCAGGGTATTCCAAAATACTCGGAAAGCCTCTGCTTGAACCTCGATGGCCTTCCCACCATGCGGCAGAGGCTTTTTCACAGCCAACTCCAGGGGGAGCCCATGAACCCGGATGATGAAAAAATCCTGAAAATGACCAAAGAGATACTGGTCAAGTTCATCGAACTGGGCAGGGTTTCCACCACCAATTTCGACGAAAACTTCCGGCGCGTCTTCTGGGCCATCAAGAATACGGCGGTGAGCGCCCGGCTCCCCGACCTGGAAGCCGAGTCCCCCCCTCCGGCCGAAGAAACCGAATAGGCCCTGCCCCCATGCCCGAACTGCCCGAGGTGGCCTCATTCCGAAGCTATTTCGAACGGAATGCTCTTGGCCGAAAGATCGGTTTCGCCCGCGTGACGGAGCCGCGGATCGTTCGCGGAACGACACCGGAAAAGATCGAGCGGGAGCATGCCGGAAGCGTTTTCGTATCCATCCGCCAGCACGGCAAATATCTTTTTGCGGAACTGGACACCGGCCGGTGGCTGGTCCTGCACTTCGGGATGACCGGCTTTTTGGAATACGGCTTGGATCGTAAGGCCCCGCCGGCCTACACCCGGTTTCTCGTCGGTTTCCGGGGCGGCGGCGTGCTGGCGTACGTGAACCAGAGGATGCTGGGGTGGGTGGGGCTTGCGGCAAGTCCCGAAGAGGTCGTCGCCGGCAAACGCCTGGGGCCGTCCGCGCTGGACCCCGGCCTGGACCTGGCCGTTTTCCGGCAACGGCTTTCCGGGCGAAAAGGCGAAATAAAGCCAGTGCTCATGAACCAGGCGGTGGTGGCCGGAATCGGCAACATCTACTCCGACGAGATCCTTTTCCAGGCGGGAATCCACCCGCGGGCGAAGGTGAGCGGCCTGGACGACGAGCGGATCGCGGCCGTTTTCCACAGGATGAAAGAGGTCCTGCGCATGGCGGTGGAACGCGATGCGGACATCGGGAAGCTTCCGGCGCAATTCCTGTTGCCCCACCGGCGCAAGGATGCCGCCTGTCCCGCGTGCGGCGCCCGCTGGGCAAGGGAGACGGTGGGAGGGCGGACGGCCTACTTCTGCCCGAAGTGCCAGAAATGACTAAGGGCTTGTCCGTAAATAAAGCCTTTGGGCCCGCATCCGGCTTTTGGCCTGATTTCGCCGCTCCTCAATCGCAAAATCCTCGACGTAGCCCCAAGCTACGCCTGCGGTTTTGCTCAATCGTCGCGACCAAATCAGTCTCAAAATCCGGCGCGATCCCGAAAAGGCTTATTTACGGACAAGCCCTAAAAAGCCGGGCGGCTCCCGCGCACCGGCGGAAACGGCCCGGCCTCTGTCGATATTCTATATCTTGTAAGCCGACTGGCGGGCTACATCGTGGACAGCGTGCTGTAGGATTCCCAGGAGCCGTCGTGGCAGATGTAGCAGGAATTCTTCTGGCAGACTTTCTCCTGGTTGGCGTATTCGCGTCCCTCACAGACGCACGAACGGGCCTGCGATTTGTCATCTTCCATCTCACACCTCCTCCGCGGCAGCCGCATGGGGCTGTCGCCGTCAGGAAACAAAGCCAAGAGTTCTCTTATTCGCATACAGGAGAATGGTAATCATCCAAGAACTCTTTTCAACAGCCCCTTGCTGTCCCTGGAATACCAGGCCGCTAAGAGCGCGGGAACGAGCACCTGCCATCCGCCATCCGCCCCCCGGCTTCATTTCGCTTGTATTCGGTGCGGCCCTTGACTAAAATCGGCCGAGCGAGGGATGGTCCTCATACGGAAAAGTGCTCATGAAAATCCCGCTATTCAGGAATCTGGCCTGCCTTTTTCTCGCGATTATCGCCGGCTTGGTGCCGTTTGTGGTTTCCGCCGCGCCGGAACGGGCTGAAATTGTCGATCTCGTTTTGAACAAGAGCGGCCGGGACCTGGAGGTGAGTTTCAACGTGGTCAACTGTTTTACCTCCAAAATGGAGGAGGCCATCCGGAACGGCGTTCCCACTACGTTTCGCATCCTGGTGGCGATCGACAAGCCTGCGCAGTGGCCCCTCAGCAGGTCCGATGTGGTGGACTTCACGCTCGAGCACACCATCCGGTACAACCGCCTCAACGATGAATACCAGGTCCTGCTGCCCGAACACCCCGAGAAGGTGCTCGTGACGCAGGATTTCGACGAGGCCAAGCACCTCATGAGCACGGTGCGCCGGCTTCCCGTCATTCCCACCTGCTGGCTTCGAAGGGGCCCGGAGTACACGTTGAGGGCCAAAGCGGAGCTTTCGAAAGTGGAGTTGCCCTTTTTTTTACGATACATCCTGTTCTGGGTTTCGCTCTGGGATTTTGAAACAGACTGGCAGAAAGTGAATTTTTCGATGCAGCCATGAGCACTCAGAGAAAAACACCGGCCGGAAAGCGTCGTTTCCGGGAGCGAATACTCGTCATAACGATTTTTACCCTGGTCCTGGGGCTGGGGTTCCTGCAGGGCTGGTTCTTTCGGCTTCGTTCAGACTTGCCGCTGTTCGGCAACATCCTCCTGTTTGCTTTTATAAATTTTAACGTTCTGCTCCTGCTCCTGCTGGCCTACCTTGTCCTGAGAAATATCG
>LUZZ01000232.1 GCA_001603845.1 Syntrophobacterales bacterium Delta_01
CTTCAGAATAAATGAATTCGGCACACCGAATTCACCTAAAATCCAAGCCCGATTCCTTATAAGATCCGAATAAATTCCAAACTTAAAAATACAAAAGGGCGCCTTCTGGCGCCCTCACAACAGAGCTATACCAGAACATTTTCCTAGCAGTTTTTCCAACCTGTGTCAATTACAGAGTAATTTTCCATAAGCCGATGCCTGGATTCACCTATCCGGGAAAATTGCGCGTGCTTATTCCACGGTGACGCTCTTAGCCAGGTTGCGCGGCTGGTCCACGTCGGTTCCCCGCAGCACGGCCACGTGATAGGCAAAAAGCTGGAGAGGCAGCGAGAAAAGCACCGGCGAGAGCCAGTCACTCGACGGCGGGATGACGAATTCCCCGTCGTTCAGCCCGCCGGAATCGCCCGGTTCGCCTTCGATCAGCGTCAGCACCTGGCCGTCCCTGGCTTTGACTTCCTGGACGTTGGAGATCATTTTCTCGAAAAGCGGCCCCTGCTTCAGCAGGACCATTACGGGCATGTCCTCGTCGATCAGCGCTATGGGGCCGTGTTTCATCTCGCCCGCGGCGTAGCCTTCCGCGTGGATGTAGGAAATTTCCTTGAGCTTCAGCGCTCCTTCGAGCGCAATGGGATACAGGGGGCCGCGCGCAAGGTACAAAAAATCCTTGTAGTGCATGTACTTGCGCGCCCAGATGCCGATTTTTTCGGCGTCGCCGAGCACTTTTTCCATCTTGCCCGGAAGCTCGACGAGGTCCTGGATATACTGCTCGATGGCTTCCACGGACTGCCTGCCGGTTTCCGCCGCCCAATGCAGGGCCAGCAGGTACAGGGCCACCAACTGGGTGGTGAACGCCTTGGTGGAGGCCACGCCGATTTCCGGGCCGGCGTGCGTGTAGATGACCCCGTGGGCCATGCGCGCGATACTGCTTCCCACCACGTTCACGATCGCCCGGCACTGGGCGCCCTTGTCGATTCCTTCCTTCAGCGCGGCCCTGGTATCGGCCGTTTCCCCCGACTGGCTGATGACCACCAGCAGGACGGATTCGTCCAGGACCGGGTCCCGCGAGCGGAATTCGGAGGCCAGGTCCACTTCGACCGGCACCCGGCACAGTGCTTCGATCATGTACTTGGCCACCAGCGCCGCGTGGTACGAAGTCCCGCACGCCACCAGGCACACCTTTTTTATGCGGTTCAGCAGGTCGCGGTCCAGGTTCAGTTCGGCAAAGCGGATCTGCTTGCGTTCCAGGTCGATGACGCTCCGGAAGGTGTCGATCACCGCCCTCGGCTGCTCGTAGATTTCCTTGAGCATGAAATGCTTGTAGCCCGCTTTTTCCGCCATCACCGGGTTCCAGTCCACCCAGTGCGGCTCATGGACGCGCTCTTTTCCGTCCACAACCGATTCGATCCGGTAGCCGTGCCGGTTGATGAATACGAGTTCCTCGTCGTTGAGATACACCACCTTGCGCGTGTAGGGCAGGATGGCGGGAACGTCCGACGCCAGGAAATAGGCGCTGTCGGTAAAGCCCAGGATGAGGGGGCTTTCCTTCTTGGCGGCGATGAGCTGGTCGGGCTCCTGTTCGTTTACGATCACCAGGGCGTAGCTGCCCTTGAGCTTGCCGAGAGTGCTGCGGACGGCTTCCCAGTAGTCCCCGGTCCTCTGCCATTCCCGGTCCAGGAGTTTTACGATGACCTCGGTGTCCGTCTGGGACGTAAAGGAGTGCCCCTGGGACTCCAGCTCCTGTTTCAAAACGGCGTAGTTTTCGATGATCCCGTTATGCACTAGCGCAAACGGCCCGGAACGGTGCGGGTGGGCGTTTTCCTCGGAAGGCCTTCCATGGGTCGCCCATCGGGTGTGGGCCACTCCCACATTGCCGCTCACCGGCTCTTCCCGGAGCTTGCATTCAAGCCCGTTGAGCTTGCCCTGGCAGCGCACGATGTGGAGCTTGGAATCCGCGCCCAGCATCGCGATGCCCGCGCTGTCGTAGCCCCTGTACTCCAGCCTCCTGAGACCCTCGATCAGAATGTCTTTGCCTTCTTCCGCACCGATGTAACCCACGATTCCGCACATTTTATTTTCCTCGCCAATGCGTCTGCCGCCAAGGGTTGAAACAGGTTACCGGCCGCCGATGCCGGCCCGGACCCGAACGCCGGCCGATCCGCATCAACGGCCTGCCGGCGGGAGCCCCCCGGTGTTCGGTACCGCGTATTTCTAATTTTATTTCACTGCAAGGTAAAGCGCTAAGTTCAAAGACCGAAACCATGGCATTTCGATTGGCGGCGATATGCGGACGGCCGCGCATGTCACACAAGTCGAGACAGTATAGTGGAAATCAGAGGTTGAGCGTTGCGATCTGGTGAATAAGTTCCTGGATCCTGGAGCGCAGCCTCATCGCTTTCTTGTAATGAAGGCTTGCCTTGGTCTTTTTTCCGGGAACCATTTCGAGCTTCCTGTACTCGCAGACGTGCGCGTCCTCTTTCTCCTGAAGATCGATAAGCTTGCTTATCAGTTCGTTCTGCTGCATGGCAAAAACCCTTTCCCGGCCTGGACGTCAATTCCCCACCCCAGTAATCGGAGCTTTTCCCGCAGAGCTTCAGGTTTTTTTGCCTAAGTGCCTGTAGATCCGGCTAATATCGATGTTTTCCCGTCCGGGCGCGGCGGCCCGGAAATATTTTTCAGGACGTGGACGCCTGAAGTATTTTCTGATTATTCGTATACTTACACCAAGTGACGGGCAGACCGGCCTCGGAGGCGGCACCACCCCGGCCGCCGCTCGTGTTTTGGAAAACGGTTGCGGAGGATCGATAAAAAGTATTTCCACACAAGGTACCGTAAACGCGTCTTTTTCGACGGCGGGAGCGGACCGGCCGCGAAGGGCGGGCTAAATTTGAACGGCTAAAGCGGGACCATTCTGGTATACTTCCCACGTTCCCGCGCTCCATGCGCGAGCGCGGGCCCCGCACTCGATGCCGAATGCCCGGTTTGTAACGTGAACACTTTAAAATTATTGGAGAAAATCTTCGAATGAGTTCCTTCGTGCACCTGCACGTCCACACGCAGTACAGCCTCCTGGACGGCGCCATAAGACTCAACGACCTGTTCGAAACCGCCCGCAGCTACAACATGCCGGCGGTGGCCATCACCGATCACGGCAACATGTTCGGAGCGCTCGAGTTCTACATTCTCGCCAAAAAATACGGCATCAAGGCCATCATCGGCTGCGAGGCCTACGTGGCCCCGAGAAGCCGCCACGACCGGGGCGCCAGGGCCGACCTGGAAGGGAACGGCGGGGCGGATGACGACCGCAACCACCACCTGGTGCTCCTGGCAAAAGACCTCACCGGTTACCGCAACCTCATGAAGCTGGTTTCGGTGGGCTATATCGAAGGTTTTTACTACAAGCCGCGAATCGACAAGGAAGTCCTCAAGCAACATTCCGAGGGGATCGTCGCCCTTTCGGGGTGTCTCAAGGGTGAAGTCGCCAGCTATATTCTCAAAAACCAGGAAGAGGCGGCGCGAAAGAGCGCCGTCGAGTATTCCGAAATCTTCGGTCCCGGCAATTTCTACCTGGAAGTGCAATCCAACGGGCTTCCGGAACAGACCATCGTCAACGAAGGGCTGGTGCGCCTTTCGCGGGAGCTTTCCATTCCCCTGGTGGCGACCAACGACTGCCATTATCTTCGCAAAAGCGACGCCCGCGCTCACGAAATCCTGCTGTGCATCCAGACCGGCAAAACCATCCTGGACGAAAAGCGGTTCAAGTTCCAGACCGACCACCTGTACTTCAAATCCCCGGAGGAAATGGCGAAGGACTTCGCACACCTTCCCGATGCACTGGAAAACAGCGCGGTGATAGCCGAAAAGTGCGACCTGAAAATCGAACTGGGCGAATATCACTTCCCGGTGTTTCCGCTGGAGCCGGGAGAAAGCGTCGAAGACCGGTTCGAAAAAGAGGTGCGGGAAGGGTTTGCGCTCAAAATGGAGCTACTGGAGCGCAAGCGGGCCGATTTTTCGCAGGTGCGGGCCGAGTATGAAGAGCGCCTGGAATACGAACTGGGCATCATCAAGAAGATGGGCTTTGCCGCCTATTTTCTCATCGTGTCCGATTTCATCAACTACGCCAAAGGGCACGGCATCCCGGTGGGGCCCGGCCGCGGGTCTGCCGCCGGAAGCCTCATCGCCTACGTCATGCGCATCACCGACCTGGACCCCATCGAACAC
>LUZZ01000233.1 GCA_001603845.1 Syntrophobacterales bacterium Delta_01
GCGGTGGACGCCATGAAGCGGGGGGCTTCGGACTACCTGACCAAGCCCTTTGAACCTTCTGAGCTGGTCTGCCAGTTGGAAAGGCTCCTGCAGCAAAAAAAGATCGTGGACGAAAACATCATCCTGCGCGAGCAGGTGGCGTCGCGCGTGCGCTGCGAGGAGCTGATCGGGGTCTCCAACTGCATGCTCCAGCTCTTTTCGCTGATCGAGCAGGTGGCGCTGGTCGATTCGCCCGTTTTGCTGCGGGGGGAAACCGGGACGGGAAAAGAGCTGGTGGCCAAGGCCGTGCACGCTCTCAGCGACCGCTGCACGGGGCCGTTTATCCCCATCAACTGCGGGGCGTTCACGGAAACCCTGCTGGAAAGCGAACTGTTCGGCCACGAGAGCGGAGCGTTCACCGGGGCCCGGCGGGCCAAAAAAGGCCGCCTGGAAATGGCCCAGGGCGGCACCCTTTTCCTGGACGAGGTGGGGGAGATCCCCCTCAAGATGCAAATCGACCTGCTCCGCGTTCTCGAAGAAAAAACATTCCACCGCGTGGGCGGCACAACGAACATCCCGGTGGATTTCCGCCTCATCTGCGCCACTCACCGGGACCTGGCAAAGGAGATCGAGCGCGGCGCCTTCAGGCAGGATTTTTATTACCGGCTCAACGTCATCGAATTGGAGATCCCTCCCCTCAGGGAGCGCGTCGACGACATCCCCGAACTGGCGCAGCACTTCCTGGACCGCATCCGGAAGGAGACCAACAAGCCGGTTGCCGGAATTCACGTGGAGGGCATCGAAGCCCTCAAGAANNCGCCAAGGGACGGTACCTCACCAGGGACGACTTCGCGTTTCTTTTCCGGACGCCCGGCACCGAAATCTCCCTGTCTCTTCGGGACAACGAAAAACAGCACGTCGAACGCGTTTTGAACCTCCACGGCTGGAACATCTCACGGGCGGCGGCCCAGTTGCAGATCAGCAGGATCACGCTGCACAGCAAGATCAAGAAGTACGGGCTCCAGCCGCCGGAAAACCATTCGCAGGAGGCCGCGCGGCCCGGCCCCGTGTTTCGGAAATAAGACTGAAGGGAGGTCGCCTGACGATGGGTGCCACATCCGGGACCAGGGAGGAAGCGGGTTGGAAGTCGAAGGTCTTCGACTGCCTGTCCCTGCCCGCCCTGATCCTCAAACCGGACAAAACCATAGTGGACGCGAACGCCAATCTGCTCAAGCGCCTCAACGTCAGCCGGGAGGAGGTCGTCGGGAAGACGTGCCACGATCTTTTCTACCAGTCGCTCGAACCCTGCGCCGTCGAGACCTGCGCCCTGGCGAAGGTGCTGGAAGACCGGCAGGGACACTCGTCCCTGAGGCTGGTAAAGAGCCCGAGGGGGGAAGAAAAATGGGACAACCGGGTTTTCTCCCCCATCCTGGACGATGCCGGCGAGGTGCTGTATATCGTCGAATCCTTCCACGACGTCACTCCCATCAAGGTCCTGGAGCGGGAACTCTCCGCCGCCAAGGATTTCACCCAGAAGCTGATCCAAAGTTCGACCACCGCCATCATCGCCGCCGACCCCAAGGGCAGGATCCTGTCCATGAATCCCGCGGCCGAGGAACTTACCGGGTACACGCTGGAGGAAGCACAAAAAAAGATCACCACCCGGGAACTCTACCCTCCGGGAGTGGCGCGGCAGGTCATGAAGGACTTAAGAGACAAGCGGATCGGGGGNNGGCGAAAGGGAGGTGGCCACCATGGGCGTGTTCAACGATCTGCGGGAAAAGATCGAGCACGAGCGGCGGATGCGCGAGATGCGCACGCGCATTTCGCGGGCGGAAAAAATGGCCTCCCTGGGGCAGCTCGCGGCGGGAGTCGCCCACGAGATCAACAACCCCCTGACCGGGATCATCTTCTATGCCAGCATGGTGAAGGAAACCCTCCCGGCAGACGATCCGCGCCGCCACAAGCTGGCGTGCATCTTCGACGACGCCAAAAGGTGCGGCCGGATTGTTAAAAGCCTCCTGGCCTACGGCAGACAGACGAGCCCCAGCGACGAGATCCTGCACATCAACACGCTTTTGGAGCATACCATGAGCCTGGTGCGGGACAGCAAACTCTTCATGAACATCCGGATCATGAGGGAGCTGTCCGAGGAGATGATGC
>LUZZ01000234.1 GCA_001603845.1 Syntrophobacterales bacterium Delta_01
GACCGGCACCGCTTGCCGCCTCCGATGATCCCGATTCTCATCTCCCTGTCCTCGCCCACGGCACACTCCATCGACCCGAGACAACGCGCATCGCCCTGCCTTCCGGCAAGGCGGCTTCGGCGACTGTTTAAAATTTATACAACGGCCGTTGCCTTTATTCAAGACGCCGGGGCGACAATGCTATATGTTAATCTGAAAAAGGGGCCGGTTCGCGTGAGTTTCGAGCGTGCCCCCTTCGGTCAGTGATCGGGCAGCCGGATATGAAATCGTGCGCGATGGTGCAAAAAAACGGCATGATGGGCCGCGGCATGGGGACGGCGATGGGAAAAGACGCCGGATTCGCCGGAGGAGCCGAGGCCGAAAACCTGGCCATGCAAAACAGTCTCGTCATGCAGCGCACGATGGTGCTGCGCAGGTGGTACAGCAGCGGCAACGAGAGATCGACCGTCTGAACTCCCGGCTGGATGCGCTGGAAAAATCGAAATAGAAGCCGGCGCCTTCCGATTGATTAAAAATTAAACACACCGATGAATTCATAAACACATTCGGTGCGTGGGCGATGGGTTGCAGCCATAACGCGGCGGCGCGACGGCGTCCGCTGTCCCTTACGGGGCGCGGCTTTGCGGGCGGCGTTCAAAAAATTTCGTTTGTTCCAAATTCTGGCATGCCTTTTGCTCCTACCAGCAAGGTGCGGCCCGAGTTCCGGCGCCGCAGCAACCAATCTTTTTACCTCCAGCAATACGGGATTATCCAATGCTGACCAAGCCGCCGGAAGGGCTGTCCGGACCCCCCGCCGGAAAACCGGCTGAAGAAAGTGAGCGGGAGTGCGTCTGGATGAAAGCCAAGGTCGTGAATTTCAAGATGTGCGACACGGGCTTTGACTGCCTGAATTGTGCTTTCGACAAAGCAATGCGGGCGGCCTGGAACCAGGAGCCGGAAACCACGGGCAAGCCCCCCCGGCGATGAGAGGGGGGAACGGCCCTGCGGCCAGGCGCCGCGAGTCCTATATGGATCGAACCCTGTAGCGAGGTTTTGTAATGCCGGCAAGAATCGGATTTTACATCTGCCATTGTGGCACCAACATCGGGGGCAAGGTCGCCGTCGAGGAGGTAGCCAGGTTCGTACGAGGTCTCAGAAACGTGGTCGTTGCCAGGGACTACAAGTTCATGTGCTCCGATCCGGGCCAGGAAATGATCCAGAAAGACATCCGCGAATTGGGCCTCACGCGGGTGGTGGTGGCGTCCTGTTCGCCCAGGCTTCACGAAAAGACCTTCCAGGGGGCGTGCCAGCGTGCGGGGCTCAACCCCTATTACTTCCAGATGGCGTGCGTGCGCGAGCACTGTTCGTGGGTCACCGAAGACCCGGTGGAAGCCACCGCCAAGGCCAAGACCCTGGCCGCCGCCGCCGTGAGCCGCGTCAACTACCATACATCCCTGAGCAGCCGCGAAGTGAGCGTTCATCCGGACGTGATGGTCGTGGGGGCGGGGATCGCCGGCATTCAGGCGTCGCTGGATATCGCCCGGTCCGGCCACCGGGTGCACCTGGTGGAAAAGGACCCGTCCATCGGCGGGCACATGGTCCAGTTCGACAAGACCTTCCCGACGCTGGACTGCGCCGCCTGTATCTCCACTCCCAAAACGGTCGCCGTGAGCCAGAGTCCCAACATTAACCTGTTGTCCTACAGCGAGGTGACCGAGGTCAAGGGGTTTGTGGGCAACTTCAAGGTGCGCGTGCACAAAAAACCGCGCTACATCCGGGAAGACCGGTGCACGGGCTGCGGCATCTGCGCCGAGAACTGCCCCGTTTCGGTCCCCAACGAATTCGACGAAATGCTGGGAAACCGCAAGGCGGTCTACCGGTTTTTCCCGCAGGCGGTGCCCTTCACGTTCTGTATCGACAAGATGGACAAGGCCCCGTGCCGCACGGCCTGTCCCGCGGGAATAAACGTTCACGGCTACGTGCAGCTCATCGGCCGGGGCAAGTACAAAGAGGCGGTCGAGCTGATCATGGA
>LUZZ01000235.1 GCA_001603845.1 Syntrophobacterales bacterium Delta_01
AGGAGTCAACATGGAAGTCAAATTGCTCAACATCGGTTTCGGCAACACCGTGATCGCCAATCGGGTGGTTGCCATCGTATCCCCGGCCTCCGCTCCCATGAAAAGGCTTAAAGAGGATGCCAGGCAGGGCAACAAGCTCATCGACGCCACCATGGGGCGTCGCACCCGGTCGATCATAGTGACCGACAGCGATCATGTCATTCTTTCCGGCGTGCAGGCCGAAACCATCGCCCAGCGGCTGATGATCGACGGAAACACCAGGGAAGCCAATCTTCTGAAGTCAGTTAAAGAATAGTTCATGCACTTCGCGTCATCTTCTTCCGGGCTGCTTTTTATCGTATCCGCGCCATCGGGCGTCGGTAAATCCACCCTGATCCGCAGCGTCCTGGCGGAATGCCCGAACCTCAAATTTTCCGTATCGTGTACTACCCGCCCTCCGCGTCCCGAAGAAATCAACGGTAGAGACTACGTTTTTATCGAAAAAGAGGAATTTCTGCGGGGAATCGATTCGGGGAGGTTCCTGGAGTGGGCGGAAGTCCACGGAAATTATTACGGCACCGACAGCCGGCCCATAGAAGAATGGCTGAGCGCCGGGCAGGACGTGCTGCTGGATATTGACGTCCAGGGGGCCCGGATGGTGCGTTGCGCGTTTCCCGGGGCGGTCACCATCTTCGTGCTGCCCCCCTCTTTCCAGGAACTGGAGGAGCGTCTCAAAAACCGCGCCACCGAATCGCCCGAACAGCTTGCCGTCCGCTTCGAAGCCGCTCGCCGGGAACTGTTCGACGCGCCCTGGTACGATTACGTCATCATCAACGACGACCTGAAAGAAGCGGTGGCCGACCTGGCGGCGGTCCTGCGCGCCGGCCGGTGCGCCAGGATACCGCAGGCGCCGGTGTTGAAAAAGTTCCTGGCGACCGTAGTCGGCGCAAGAGCTTAGCCTGCCCGCATGAAAAAGCCCGTCCAAAAGGAAAAAGGCATCTGGCTTTCGGGCATCAACCCGGTACGGGAAGCCCTGCGTTCGGAGGGCCCGCTTCCGGGCGAACTGGTCCTGGGGCGAAGCGACTCGCGCGGGCGGGAACTGGAGGAACTGGCCCTGGCCAGGGGCGTGCCGGCGCGGCAGGGTTCGCGCGAGGAGCTGAACGGGCTGGCGGGCCACACCCACCACCAGGGGGCGGTGCTCAAAATGGCCGAATACCCCTACGCGGAGCTGGATTCGCTGCTCGAAAAACCGCTCCCCGACCGGGACCCCCTGATTGCCCTGGACGACATCCAGGACCCGCAGAACCTGGGGGCCATTCTCCGGTCCGCCTGTTTTCTGGGGGCCAAAGGGGTGATCCTTCCCCGCGACAGGTCGGCGCCGGTGAGCGCCGCCGTGATGAAGATAGCCGCCGGCGCGGTTTCCTACGTCCCGGTGGCGCGGGTGACGAACCTGGTGCGAACGCTCAAGCAGCTCAAAAACGCGGGCTACTGGGTGGCCGGGCTGGAAGTGGAGTGCAAAAAGACGGTCTATGAGACCGATCTTACCGTCCCGCTCTGCATGGTCGTGGGCAACGAACAGAAAGGAATAAGGCCCTTGGTCAGAAGCGAATGCGACCTGCTGGTGCGCATTCCGGCAAGCGGCCCCCTACAATCGCTCAACGCCGCCACGGCGGCCGCCGTAGGCCTTTCCGAAATCCAGAGGCAGCGCCTGGCCCGGCGCTAGCCAACCGGCAACGATACATTAAAAGCGCGGGGGCGCTTCGCCTGGGGCTGTCGCCGAAACCCCGGTCGGGTACCGCAAAATAAGCGTAGACCGCTCCCTTCCCCTGGTGGGAAGTGCCCAATGCTGTTGACTTTAGGGGCGATGCTCCATGAACTCCCCTCCCTTGGCGGGAGGGGCAGGGGGAGGAGCTTAAAGTCAACAGCATTGGGGAGGGGCAGGAGGAGGGGGAGTAAGTACCTGAAAATACGACACCCTCCCCTAACCCCTCCCATCGCAGGGAGGGGGATTTTCGTTCATTCCGCTACCGGCGAACCATAATGTCCTTTTGGGCAACAGCCTTGCCCCCCATGCCGCTTCGCGGCTTAATTTGGCGCAAGGCAAAACATTTCCCCGCTCTTTTCTATTAACTTCTACCGCCGAAAATGGCCGTCCCGATCCTCACCAGGGTGGCCCCTTCCTCGATAGCCACTTCGAAATCGCCGCTCATCCCCATGGAAAGTTCCGATAATTTTTCCGGGTCGGGGGACTTTTGTCGCACCCGGTCCAGGAGTTCCCGGAGCTGCCGGAAGTACGGGCGGGCGCGTTCCGG
>LUZZ01000236.1 GCA_001603845.1 Syntrophobacterales bacterium Delta_01
CACGGGGGCCGATCCGGGCCGCGTCGATTCCCCGCCGATATCCACGATGTCGGCCCCTTCTTCGATCATTTCAAAGGCGCGCGCCACCGCCCGGTCGTAGTCGGAAAACCTGCCCCCGTCGGAAAAGGAATCGGGCGTCACGTTCAGGATGCCCATGATGAGGGTCTTCCGGCCCAGCTCGACCGTTCGGCCCCGGGGAAGTTCCAGACTGTAGATTTTTCTGCCGCAAACTATCATTTCGAAATCCCTGATAAAGAATGAGCGGAATTTAGCACTATTTCCGAATAAATTACAGACTTTACCACGCGCACGCACCGGGTGCCGGGAAAGGGGAAAAAGAAAGCGCCGGAGAGACATTCCCGGCGGAACGCCACCGGGCGACGCATGGGGACGCGCGCGCCGATCTCCGCTATCCTTTCCCCCGCCTTTCCTCCGTGTTCTCCGTGTTCTCCGTGTTCTCCGTGCTTTCCGTGCTTTCCGTGCTTTCCGTGGTGAGTCATCTCCAGGGCCAGTCGGCGGGGACGGGCGCTTCCACCGCCAGTTCGCTCCCCAGGGCGGGGTGTTTGAGCGAAAGCCGCAGGGCATGCAGGTAGAGCCGGGGGGCCGGCTTGGCCCCGTAGGCCCGGTCGCCGACGATGGGATGGCCTTCCGCCGCCAGGTGGATTCGGATCTGGTGGGTGCGCCCGGTGGCCGGGCGCGCCAGGACGACCGTAAAATCGCGCTCCCGGTGCAGCACCCGGAACGAGGTCCGCGCCTTTTTGCCCCGGCCCGCCGGCACCGCGCAGTATCTGCCGCCGGTTTTTCCGATCTCCCGGTCCGTAGTCCAGGAATCGGCCGCCGGGCTTCCTTCCGCCAGGGCCAGGTATTCCTTGGAAACGTGTCCGTCCCGGAAGCTCCTGCCCAGAGTGGCGTTGACGCTCCGGTCCAGCGCGAAGAGCATCACGCCGCTGGTGTCCTTATCGAGACGGTGGTGCAGGGCGGCGTAGGCTTTCCGCGTCTTTCGCGACAAAAACCGCAGCAGCGCCGCGTACACGTTGTTATAGGCATCGAAGGGGGTTTGCTGGCTGGGAATTCCGGCTTCCTTGTCGTAGGCGAGAAGGTGCCGGTCGCGGAAAAGAATCCTGCCGGGGTCGAGTTCGAAAAACTTGTGAGGGCCGTAGGCAGGGATGGAAACCGTAATCTCTTCGCCCCCGGAAAGCGTCCTGGACGGGTTTTGCTCGATTCGCCCCGCCACGTACACCGAGCCGAAATCGACCAGGGCGGCGGCTTGTGCGGCGTCCATCCTGAGGTGGACCGAAACGATGCGGTCCAGCCTGCATCCGTTGTCCTCGGGAGGCGTTTTCCACCGGAAGGACGTGCCGGGGCCGGACCGGGGAGGCGCTGAGGCGGGGCCGTCAGTCTTCATCCAACCCCGCGGCCGTATCGGGGCCGGGCGCGCCTTCCTTTTCGAAGGCCCCTTCCTCCATGGCTTCGTCCATCATGGCGTCCACGTCGATGTCCTCTCCCATCTCCTCCCCCATGGACTTCATCCACCGGGCGACGCTCGACGGGTCGTTTTCGTCGAGCCCCGCCATGCGCGAGGGATCGGCCAGCCGCTCCATCCGGGTCTCTTCGGACATGCGCACCCGCACCCGCGAAGGTACCCGCCGTATGGCCTTGCTGCCGCAATACCGGCAGACGACGGGAACTTCTTCCGACGCCCTGAAGGTGATCACCTCGGACTTCCGATTGCACTTGCCGCACAGGTATTCGTAAATAGGCATAGACTCATCTCTGCGCCGCGGAAGGTTCAAAAATGCCGGACCCATATGGACGGGTTCTAGAGGATTATATACTTTTTGATAGTGTACACCACCTCGTCCGGGTCGTCCAGGACCGTCACGTAATCCAGGTCCTCCCCCGAGATGTAGTGGTTGGACAGCAGGGTCCCCCGGATCCAGTCGATCAGGCCCGTCCAGTACTGCGTGCCCACCAGGACCACCGGGAAAGGCCGGATGCGCCTCGTCTGGATGAGAGTGAGGGACTCGAAGATCTCGTCCAGGGTCCCGAACCCGCCGGGCATCCCGATGTAGGCCTGGGCGTACTTGACGAACATCACCTTGCGGACGAAAAAGTACTGAAAATGCAAATTGATGTTGGAGAAGGGGTTGGGGCGCTGTTCGAGCGGCAGTTCGATGTTGAGGCCCACGGACTTGGCGCCGCCCTCCTTCGCCCCCTTGTTCCCGGCTTCCATCACCCCCGGACCGCCGCCCGTGATGATGTGATAGCCGCTCTGGGCGAGCTTTCGGGCAATGTAGACCGTCTTTTCGTAGGTGTCGTCGCCCGGTTTCACGCGGGCCGAGCCAAAGATGGACACCGCCGGGTAGAGGTCGCCCAGGGTTTCGAACCCTTCAACGAATTCCGCCAGTATTTTGAACAGGCGCCAGGAATCGTTGATGGTCATTGCGTCGATTACGTACTGCTTTTCGGCCATTGGATGTTCCCTCCGCCGGGCGGGGAGCCTCGATGCCCGGCCCGGTATAATTTTAACGGCAATGCAATATAGCTCGTGCGGGATGAAGGATTATATTAGCGACTCGCATCTCGAACAAGATGGAGTTGCGGTTTTGCGGGCGGCGCGCATCAATCCTTGTGGACCCCGCCGGGGCGGAGCGCGTCCAGAATTGGTATTTGCATGTGTAGCGGCGATGAGCTATCTTTGTTTCGCATTACCTTTTTGCAATTTAACGGTGCGCAGGCCTTCCGGAAGAATGAGGCGGCTTAAAATAAAGGAGGCAGTGAATGGACATGAGGGAATTCGTGAGGGCGGCCTTGAAAAAGGTGAGCCAGAAAGTCCACGAGGGCACACTCGACAAGCACGAAGAAGGTTACGGGGACGCCGAGGAGATGCTCCTGGACTGGGTCTGGATCGAGCTCAAGGAAGAATCACCTGACAAGGACGCCGTCGTCAACATGGACCTTGACGACCTCTACGAAGTGATCGAAAGCTCCGCCGACCTGTACGAGGACTACCAGATACTGCTGGAATCCCTGAGGGCGGAAACGGACCGCTAGAAGCCCGCGCCTAAGCTCTTTCCCTTTATCTATCGACTTCGCCGATTCAAAGCGCTCTCCCTTTCCGGGGGGAGCGCTTTTTTCGTCGTGCACCCGGCCGCCGCCGCTAGAGCAGCCTTCCGCCAAGCTCCGCCACGCGGGACCGTTCCCCCTTGACCAGGGTGACGTGCCCGGCGATATCCTCGCCCTTGAGCCTTTCCACCAGGTAGGTGAGGCCGTTGCTGCTGGCGTCGAGGTAAGGGTTGTCGATCTGTTCGGGGTCGCCGGTCAGAACGATCTTGGTGTCCTCGCCCACCCGCGTGATGAGGGTCTTGATCATGTGGGGCGAAAGGTTTTGCGCTTCGTCGCAGATGATGAACTGCCGGGGGATGCTGCGGCCCCGGATGTAGGTCAGGGGCTCCAGCTCCAGGATGCCCTTGCGGATGAAGTCCTGGAGCACCTCGAAGGGTTCCGGACAGTTTCGCAGCAGCAATTCCAGGTTGTCGTAGATGGGCTGCATCCAGGGACGAAGCTTTTCTTCCTTGGTGCCGGGAAGATAGCCCAGATCGTCTCCCATGGGGATCACAGGCCGGGTGACCAGCAGCCTTCCGTAGGTGTTCTGTTCGACCACCTTTTCCATGCCCACCGCCAGGGCCAGGAGCGTTTTCCCGGTGCCGGCGCGGCCCACGAGGGTCACGATCTTGATCTGGTCGTTCAGCAGGAGCTCGATGGCGAACTTCTGTTCCTTGTTGAGCGCCCTCACGCCCCAGTTGCTCGACTCCGCGTGCGCCAGGCCCACCAGGGTGCCCTGATGCAGCCGGGCCAGCGCCGACTGGGACGGGCTTTCGTTGCACCGGAGAAGGAAAAACTGGTTGGGCGGAGCGGAAATCGAACCGTCCTTCAGTTTTCCGTCCTGGTAGAACCTGTCCATTTCCTGGGCCGAGATATATATCTCGGAAACGCCCGTATACAGGCTGTTGTAGTCCACCTTGTCGTTGTAGAAGTCTTCGGCCCGGAGCCCCAGCACGTCCGCCTTGATGCGAAGGTTGAGGTCTTTGGTGACCAGCACGACGTTTTTGTCTCCCGCCTGGCTGAGGTTGTAGGCCACGGCCAGGATGCGGTTGTCGTACTTGTCGCGGTCGAGCCCCTGAGGAAAATTGAGGCTGTGGGAATGGTTGAGTTCGATGGCGAGCCTTCCGCCGCCGGGCAGGTCCACGCCCTCGGAGAGCCGGTTCACGGCGCGCAGCCCGTCCAGTTCCCTGGAAACCACCCGCGCGTTTCTCCCGATTTCGTCCTGCCTTTTTTTCTGGTTGTCGATCTCTTCAACGACGGCAAACGGTATAACCACCTGGTTGTCTTCGAATGCGAACAGCGCATACGGGTCGTGCAGCAATACGTTGGTATCCAGAACGTAGGTCTTGGGCATCAAATGCTCTCCTCGGGGAAAA
>LUZZ01000237.1 GCA_001603845.1 Syntrophobacterales bacterium Delta_01
GTGCTGGGGCTCACCACCAAGAACGCCATCCTGATCGTCCAGTTCGCCATGGACAAGGTTAAGGAGGGGATGGGGCTGGTGGAGGCAACCCTTGAGGGGGCCAAGTTGAGAATCCGCCCCATTGTTATGACGTCGCTGGCTTTCGGCTTCGGGGTCCTTCCCCTGGCTATGGCCACCGGCGCCGGAGCGGGCGCACAAACCGCCATCGGCACCGGCGTTCTTGGCGGAATGGCTGCCGCCACCTTCCTGGCGACCCCTTTCATTCCTCTCTTTTATGTCGTGGTGGTCGAACTGTTCGGCAGGAAGAAAGGCACTCGGCCGGAAGAGCCGGAGTCGAACGCACCGGCTCTAGAGGAGGGGCGTTGATATGACCAGGCATCGTTTCCTTTTCCTGGCGGCTGCCTCCGTCTTTCTGGCAAGCTGCTCGCTGAATCCGAAATATACGCGGCCGCCGGCCCCGGTTTCCGCCGAGTGGCCGAGCGGTCCGGCCTATAAGGGACTCGCGAAAACTCCGGGCGCCCCGTCAGCGGCCGAATTGCAGTGGTGCAATTTCTTCACGGACCCCCGATTGCAGGAGATCGTCGGGACGGCCTTGCAAAACAACCGCGATCTGCGCCTGGCCGCGTTGAACGTCGAGAAGACCCGGGCCATGTATCGGGTTCAGCGTGCTGAACTGGCCCCCGTGGTCAATGGATCGGCTTACGGCAGCACGAGCAGAGTGCCCGCCGATCTCTCGTCGACCGGCCACGAGATGACCGGGGAGCAATGGGGCGTCGAACTCGGCATCAGCGCCTGGGAGATCGATTTTTTCGGCCGCTTGCGGAGCCTGACGGAAAGCGCGTTGGAGAGCTACTTCGCTTCGGAGTACGCTCGCCGCAGCATGCAGATCCTGTTGATATCCGAAGTGGCAAACGCATACCTGACGCTTGCCGCCGACAGGGAAAACCTGCATCTGGCCCAATCGACCTGCGAATCCCAACGGGCCTCCTACGAGCTCATACGGCGGCGTTTCGAGGTGGGAATCTCGACGGAACTGGATCTGCGGCAGGTACAGACCCGTGTGGAGTCGGCACGGGTGGATGTCGCAAAGTACACCGCCTTGATCGCCCAGGATGAAAACGCCCTGAACCTGCTGGTGGGCTCGCCCGTGCGGTCCGATCTGATGCCCGAGGGACTCGACACGGTCAAGGCCATGCCGGATGTCTCTGCCGGGTTGTCCTCCACGGTGCTCCTGCGCCGTCCTGATATCCTTGAAGCGGAGAGCACTCTCAGAGCGGCCTACGCCGACATCGGAGCGGCCCGCGCGGCCCTGTTTCCGAGCATCTCGCTCACCACCGCCCTGGGTACCGCAAGCGCCGATCTGACCGGCCTCTTTAAATCCGGTTCCCTTGCCTGGAATTATGCCCCCCGGATGACGATGCCCATGTTCGACCCCCGTGCCTGGGCAGCCCTGAAGGTAACCAAGGTGAACAGGAAAATCGCCGTGGCCCAGTACGAAAAGGCAATCCAAACCGCATTCAAAGAGGTGGCCGATGAACTGGCCAAACGAGGGACCCTGGGCGATCAGATCGAAGCGCAAAGGGCCCTGGTGGAAGCGACTGCGGAAAGCTACCGACTCTCCAGCCTTCGCTACCACAGGGGGAGCGATACGTATCTGAATGTGCTCGATGCGCAACGGTCTTTATACAGCGCTCAGCAGGGACTCATCAGCGTTGAGCAGGCAAAACTCTCCAACCAGGTAACGCTGTACAAGGTCCTGGGCGGAGGTGAGAAATAGACAGATTTGGGAAGGCGGTAGAATTTCGAAGCGCGTGCACCGGCCCGGTTTTATGGACGACCCCTCCAGCCCCTCGCTACCATCGTCCATGTGAATTCGGGACCGGTGCACGCCCCTCATCTTATTAGCATCATCCGATCCGGGAATGGCCGCGCTTGGGAAAGCAGACCGGAGGCGGCGATTAGGCGAGCCGGAGTTGATAAACCTGAAGGAAGATGTGACCACGAGATCACACGGGGGGTTCCGCCGGATGGGGAGGAAGAAATGAGGACATTGTGAAAACCGGGCGGCACTGAGGAATCCGGTGCGTCTGGTTATTTCCGCGGAAGTCTGGGTGGAGCCGGACAATACCGTCGTATATGACGGTATCATCCGGGACTTGAGCGACGACATGGGACGGTGTGAAAAGGGATCGGGACCGGAAGTACGCAATGGCAGATAAACAGGTAGTCACGATAGCTCGCCAACTTGGCAGTGGAGGCTCATACATTGCTCAGCAGGTCGCAAAACGGCTCCATTACGCCTACATTGACCGGCAAATTCTTGAGCAAGCCGCCAAAGAGCTGGAGATTGAGAAATGTGAACTCGAAGACCGCGAAGAACGTGTTCAGGGGTTTTGGGAAAACATGATACCGGGCTTTGCCTTGGGAGCCCCTTACGTTCTTTATCCCATCCCTTTGCGATGGGTTACCGACGAACAGGTGTTCAAGACCCAAGGCCGTCTTATCACCGAACTGGCCGTTAAAGGTTCCTGCGTCGTTCTCGGCCGTGGCGCCTTTCATTTGCTCCGCGGGAAGGTACCGCTGATCAATATTTTTATCCACGCTCCTCTGGCGTTCCGGGTAGAACGGGTCATGAACATTTATGCCATTCCAAACAAAGCCGAAGCTCTTCAGATAATTCACCGCTCCGACCGGAACCGCCGCAAATACATTCGGGCCTTTACCGGTTGCGATTGGTTGGACACACGAAACTATCACCTGGCAATCGACACCGGAAAGATAAGTTTCGAGGCGGCGGAGGAAATGATCGCTTGTTTGGCCGGCAGGCCCCATATATCAGGAACATGTTGCCCCGGATAAACCGAGCCGGTCTCAAGGCCCATGGTGCGTGCCCGGCCATGTCTTTGCGCTCGGGCCGGACGGGACCTGGACTGCATCAGGAAGCTTCTGGGCACGTCATGATTTCATGCGATCACCCTGAGTTTTGTATTGACAGAGATGACGGCCCGTGGGAAAAAAAGAACATTTGGTGGAGGAGGCGCTATGAAGGCGCTTGCCGATAGACCGAATGTGTTTCCGAGGTGAGCGAGTCTCTTCTCCTTCGACTACCGAAGGGGGGAAGTTGCAGTTGGTGGGCAGGTTGCCACCGGAAGAGCTGACCGGGCCGGCACGATTGTTCTCAAGGCAAGGTCCCGGGAATCTGTCACCTCAGGTATGGAAATATTGATCACAACCAAGCCACGAAGGCAGTAGGAAAAACTGCTCTTTGTGGTTTTTTTTTGAGGAAGAGCAGGGGGGACGTCAGGCCGTTGACAGGTTTTCCCGAGCAGGAAAGCCGTGAGAGGCGTACGCGGGAGAACTCCGGTGGTTTGCCGCCCGGCTGTTTTTGTCTCTTCCCCTTCCCGGACCGCATCGCTGGTTTTCACTCGGGGCGCCACCGGAACGCGAAAGTGAAGGCCCTTAAAGAAAAAGGAGTCAAACTGGCAATTTAACAACCATCGCACCCCTTGATCCGCCTGCGGGAAGGATTCGGTCTAAACCAGAGGGCGGGGTTTTCGGGGCCTTTTTCGCGCACGAAACCGTGCGTGGCCGGATGGCCGTTTCCCCTGCCGAAATACCCCACCTAAAGTAATCCTGGATTATTCCGTCACAGACGTGGTCCGACTCCCATGCAGCGCGAGTTGCCGCGATTCTTTTTTGCAGGGAGGAAATAATGCTGAAAGAGCGGATTGTAGTAATAGGAATCATTATAAGGATAGGGAGGCAACTGCCTCCGCTGCCAATAATCTCTTGAGCCGGTAGGCGACATTATTGCCGGGTGCATGGGAATTCGCTGCAAGGAACAGGAACTGAACCTCACCGCAGTTGTTGTGGACGGCATCATCGAAGAAGTGGAGACACTTACAGGACAGTTGGAAATGACAGCAGGAATTGAGGTCAAGTCGGCTTTGAACGCGGCATGACGAGAAATGAATTGTTCCTATGGAGGTGCTGGAGATGGATGTACAAGAGTGGATAAAAAATGTGATAAAGGAAGACGAGATCACCCGGTATATGGAAAATGGAAACGACTTTATAAACGACGCGGAAATATGGGCAAAGATTGAGGGAAACAAGAACCCTGATCCTAGCAAGGTCAGGGACATCCTCGACAAATCTCTGGCCATAGAAACGCTGGAGCCGGATGAGACCGCCACATTGATCAACGTGCAAGATGAAGGGTTATTCGAGGAAATCTTTGATGTAGCAGCGAAGGTAAAAAGGAAAGTGTATGATAACCGTATCGTTACCTTTGCCCCCCTGTACTGCAGCAATCTGTGCGTGAACAATTGCCTGTACTGCGCATTCAGGAAGGAAAACCGCGCCCAGAAGAGAAGAAAGCTGACGTTTGAAGAGATCAAGAAAGAAACCGAGGTGCTTGCCGGCAAGATGGGACACAAACGTGTCATTGTGGTAGTTGGCGAACATCCCGTATCCGATGCAAATTATATTGCAGACGCAATAAGAGCCGTATACAGCGTGAAGGTAAAAACAAAACACGGCTATGGGCAGATAAGACGCGCGAATGTCAACATCCCGCCAATGAGCATCGACGATTTGAAGATGCTGCGGGAGATTGGTATAGGGACTTTCCAGGTATTTCAGGAAACTTACAGCCACGAGGCCTACCAGCGGGTCCATCCCCCCGGAACGATCAAATCGAATTATCGATGGAGGTTGTATGCGCTGCACAGGGCGATCGAGGCAGGTATCGACGATGTTGCCTCCGGGGCCTTGTTCGGGCTTTACGACTGGAGGTTCGAGGTGATGGGACTTCTGTACCACGCAAGAGACCTGGAACGGCAGTTCGGCGGACTGGGGCCCCACACCATTTCATTTCCCCGTCTCGAACCGGCGGTGGAAACGCCTTTCATTCACGAGACGAACTATAAAGTCTCCGACAGGGATTTCAAGAGACTCGTTGCGATCCTCAGGCTTTCCGTTCCCTATACCGGCATGATCTTGACCGCGAGGGAGCGCGAAGCTATCAGAAGAGAAGTGATACCTGTCGGCTGTACCCAGACGGATGCCTCCACTAGAATAGGGATCGGCGCCTACTCCGAGCGATATAGCGAGCAGGAGGCGGAAAAGCAACAGTTCGTTCTGGGCGATACCAGAAGCCTTGATGAAGTCATACGAGAATTCGCGGAAGGCGGGACCATCACGTCATTTTGCACCGCGGGCTACCGGTGCGGAAGAACCGGCACCCGGATCATGGACCTCCTGAAATGCGGGAAAGAGGCCCATTTTTGCAAGCTGAACGCAGTGCTCACCTTCAGGGAATGGCTGGACGATTTTGCGAGCGAGGAAACAAAGAAGGTGGGGGAAAAGGTGATCGGCAAAGAGCTCCAAGAGATCGAGGAAAAAATGCCCGCCGTCTACCCGAAAGTGAAAGAGTATTACAAAAGGATTGAAAATGGAGAAAGGGACATCTACTTCTAAGGAGAGCTTGATAGCAAGGTTGGTGAGTACGGTGAGTCATGTCAAGGAACAATACGGAGTCGATATCTGGTTCGCGGAGATCTTGGGTAAAAGGTGGTCCTACATCGCGGGATCGACACAGGGAGGGGACTCCTTGCTCCCGCCGGAACGGATTGAGCTGAGCGAGCGGTTTGGGCTGGTATCGGACGGTTGGTCCCAAATACCCGCCGGGGAGAGAGAAAAAATCGTATCTTCACTGAAGGAAGCCGTGAAGACGTGTGCATTCCCCTGAGCCGGAATATCCACCAGGCCGTGCGGCCTCCAACCGCCCGCACGGCCTGGTTTGTCAAGGAGATCGGGAGTCACCGGGAAACGGGTATCGGCTGGCGCCCGGGGTCTAGCATGGATACATGATCACCCAGAGCCTCGTTCCGTCCCACCAGTAGTAGTAGCACGTCGGGTTGGTCAGGGCGGCAAACCCGGCAAAGGATTTGACATATTTTAATTCTTTCATCGGTATCGGTTCATCCGGAGGCGGAGAGTCGACTATCTTCCCATTGGAAGGGGGCTCTACGTCGATAACCTCACCGGTCCTCACATTTATCTTTATGGTCACGATGTCTTCCGTTCCTGCCATGATATTCCCTCCGCTGTCGTGTGTTCAATGATGGTGGTGGGCCTCTGACATGATGCCGAAAGCTGCTGCGCACTCCTCCTTTCCAGGCCGCCTGCCCGCAGAAAGGTTATCTCCCCTGGACGGCCGCCGTCGTGAAAACGAATCAGCTCGGAATTTTATTCGGGTGCAACTGTTTCACATTGCTTGCGGCTGCTTGCGGTACGCTAAAAAGACAAGGTATATCGTACAACTATAAACCGTCTTGGAGATAGCGTCGGGTTTGACGGATCGGTATCCTGGAAATTGAAAGATTCATCGAACAGGTTTCTCGCCTCCATGGAAACGACTCCCCAGCGGTGCGGCAGCAGCACCCCGACGGAGGCATCCAGGGAAACGAAAGTATCGTCGCCGGGCGTAAAGACATTGTTGTTGTTTACCCGGCTGAAGCGGCCTTCCTGGTACACGAACGAGGGCCGGATGCGGGCAAAGAACCCCGTGGGATGGAAGAACCCGATCCCGAAGGGCACGCGATAAGTGGTGATGCTTTCGAAAGCGTCGGGGGTAAGCTCCTCCCGTTCCAGGTGTTCGTACTGGAATTCCAGGCTTGCCGTGAACCGGGGATGGAACGCCCAGTACAGGTAAGACCGCACAATGTCTTCATTCCAGTCGGGCCGGATCGCAAAGGTAGCGGTATCGCCGGTAGCAGAGTCCACCATGGCGGCGGTGGAATGGACCTCGATTTCGCGTCGCGAGTACTCGACGCCGCCGAACAGGGTATCGGAAAATTTCTGGTCGATCCCCACTCCTTCCCGCCAGGAATCGGTGCCCACATATCTTTGGTCATCGAAAAACTGGTTGAAGCCCGCTATCTGGACCGGTTCTATCGTCTGGCCGGTCAAAAGCGGCCTTTGAACCCGCCTGAACCCCGCCGCACGGACCACGGTCGATGGAAACGGGTTCCACATCACTCCCAGCTTGGGTTCGAACGTGTTTCGATTCTCGAACGTGTTTTTCAGAAAATTGCCGGCCGCGCCGATAGTCCAGGTCACACAGGCGGGAAAATCGATTTGCGAGTACAGGTACACATTGCCGTTCGTGAGCCTTTCATCGCTCACTACGATGCTTGAAAGGATCCGGCCGGTCAGGCGGTTGGTGCTCAGGACCCCCGAGTCCAGGTATCCTCCGCCGGTCACCAGGCGAAAGTTATCCGAACGGAAGATATGTTGAATCTCACCCACGTCTCCCGTGGTTTCGCTGGAGCCCGTGAAGTTCAAAGATATGGGCAACTGGAAGAGCCTGTCCCAGGTAGTCAGGTCCTGGTCCGAATGGATGAACGAGCCGATGATTTCGGAGCCGGGGGTGAAAATGTGATGAAACCCGAACCGGTACGCCGCCAAATCTTCATTCTGCCCCAGATAGGGGCTGAAGTTCGACAGGTCGAACCTCACCGCCCGGTCGCCCAGGTCGATGCTGGAACGCCGGTACTCGGCCTGCACGCTGGTCCTGTAGTCCAGGCTCACCTGTACGAAGGTGTTGAAGATATCTTCCGTCAGACCGTCGTTTTGCCGGATTCCGTTTTCCTGGTCATGGAAATAGCCCACGCTGTACGAGGCCTTTCCGATGACGGCGGACTGGACCAGTTCTCCGCCCAGGGTGCCTCTTTCCCCCGCAATGCCGGTGCCCAGCAGCGCAAATCGGTTGCGGTTGAACAAGGCGTTGTATTCGTTGAACGCCGGGTCCACGGGCCCCGTGCCCTGGAGGAAAAACAGCCGGGGCTCGGCCAGATGAGGCTGAATGGGGTTGATGTTGATCGGCTGGAGCAGTTGGGACTGGAGCAGTTCGCTCACCCGGGCGATCTCGTGGCGGGGCAGGGCGGCGTAGGAATCCGCAAGGAGGCGGTGGGCGGAGTAATTGGACGGGTCGATGCTGAGCGATTTCCACCCTTCCGTCAGAGCCCTTTGGCGGAACCCCAGATCGTTGTAAATCCGCCCCAGGCTGGTGCTTCTGGCGGCGATATCCTGGTCGAGCAAAAAGCGTGACCGGTAGACGGCGCGGTTGTCGTTGAGTTCGATGGATTTTTGCAGGTCTGCGAGCGCTTCCACCGGGCGGTTTACCGTATCCTTCAAAATGGCGTCATAGAGCCACGGCGTGGGGTCCAGGGGGTCCAGTTCCTTGGCCCTGGCAAATTCCGCCGCCGCTTTTGCATCCCTTTTTTCCTCGTAGTACGCCTTGCCCAGATAGCTTCGCACCAGGGAATTATCCGGGTCCAGGACGGCTGCGATCTCGATTTGTGTGCGCCCTTCGGCCAGTCCACCCCCGCGAATCAGCGCCAGGCCGAGGCCCAGCCGCGGAAGCGGATCGGCCTGATCGAGCCGGATGGCCTTTTGAAATGCCCGCTTCGACGCGTCGATGTCGATCTGCATCAGGTAGGCATAGCCGAGAACGGTTTGAGTGCGTGCCAGGTCGGGACTTTTCGCCTCGGCCTCGCGGGCCGCCTCCATGGCCTTGCCCAGGTAGCCCTTGGAAAGCCACAGTTCGGCGACCCGCGCCCAGTTCAAGCCGTCTGAGGGATCGAGGTCCGCGGCCCGCTGCGCGCTGGAAAGCGCGGCATCGAGGTCGAATCGGGCCTGCTGCACGTAGGACAGGGCGATGAATGCGGCGGGAGAGGAGCTGTCCAGGGCGACGGCTTTTTCCGCAAGGGCGAGCGCTTCCTCACTCCTGTTCCGGGTGAGCGCGATGACGGCCCGGAGGGCCGCGGCATAGGCGTATCGGGGATTGATGGCGACGGCGACTTCCAGCTCCGACTGCGCTTCATCCACTCGGCCGACCGCCAGAAGCAGCAGGGCCCGGTAGGAATGGAGGGCGGGGCTTGGGATATCGGTGCGCACGTTTTGCAGGATGTCGAACGCTTCGGCGAGTTTTCCCCGGCGATACGCTTCCACTGATCGGCGCAATGCGGCGGCGGACGCTTCCGGCTCGGCCGTGAAATCTCCTATCTCGCCGACCGGGATCGGGGGGTAATACAATGCCCACCGCACCGCGTCGCCCGGGCGCACCACCGTTTTGAGGGCCGGCGGTTCCCCTTCGCGCGCCGCAGCGGACTGCCCCCCTGAAACCGAGAGCACCCCCGTTCGATTGGACGCGCTGACCCTGCCTTCGAACACGCTGAGAAATGTTTCGGCCTTTCCGACCTGGACGAGAAATTCGGTGCCTTCGCTTTCGGCATTTACGAAAGGAGTAAATATTCGCAGGCTGTAGGGATGGCGGCTGAAAAAAAGCGCGATGCCCGAAAAGAAATCAACCCCGGAGGTGTTTGGATCTTCCTGCGCGGCCAGCGTTATGGTGGTGTTCTGGTCGAGCCGGACGAGGGATCCGTTATCGAACAGGAGAGCGGCACGGCTGTTTCCCATCACCCGTATCATATCGCCCGGGCAAATGGCATCGTCCGGGTTTGCGTCCCTCCAATGAGTTTCTCCCGCCTCCCTGCATTGCACCTCGCCCTGAATGGAAACCACCTTGGCTCCGCCGTGTTCGCACTGTCCGGCGAAAGCGGTCCCGGCAGGTCTGGAACCAATCATGACGAAGAGAAACAATAGAGCCGCCACGCGGCAGGCGGCATGAACTTTAACGGCCATGGCCCATCCCCTGGGATGCTGAAAATCTGGAAAAAACCGGCGCTACGTCACCGGGAGTTACTTGACATCGAGAGAAACGATTCCGTCCCACATTTCGCCGGGCGGCTCCCTCCGGTAGGTTTCGCACCTGTGGATGTAGAATCGGGAGAGCTTGTCGTCTCCGCACAGCTTCAGGTATTGGTTGAACAGGGTTTCCGCCTCGTTCCAGTAGCGACACTCGAACAGTTTCAGCGCTTCGGAGAAAATGGCGTTGGCCTCCCGCTGCCATTCGAGACTTTCCTCGACCGGGCAGATCAGTTCGAAGACAACCGTGGGGTTTCTTTTTCCGTGCAGAACAAAACGCCCCATCTTCCGCGCCAGGACGTCGGAGTTGCCGTTCACCGCCTCCTCGGAGGCCAGAACGCGCGTTCCCAAAAGCTTGTTCAGAGCCTCCAGCCTGGATGCCGTGATCACCACATCGCCCACCGGCCGGTATTCGTGATGATCGATTCCGCCGACGGTCCCCAGCAGTAACTGGCCGTGATGAAGACCGATTCGCGTTTGCAGATGGTAAGGGTGTGACTTCCTGTTGAAATCTCCGATGGCCTTGATGATGTCCATGGCGGCGCGGCAGGCGCCCCGCTTCAGGTTGGAATTCTGGCGGGTGGATGCCCAGATCGCCAGCATGCAGTCCTCGATCACATTGGAAACGGAGCCCCCGTGGGCGATCACGGGCTGGAAAATCGTCTCGTGATACCGGTTCAAGAACCGGGTCAATTCCTCCGGGGTAAAATGTTCCGACAGGGAGGCATATTGAGCGCCGTCGGAGCACAATACCGTACCGAAAAGCGTCTGTTGGCTCCCGGGGATGCCGGCGGTGTCCCGCATATCGTCGATGATCCTGTCCACCGCCTGGTCCGGGAGGAAAAACCCGAAAGCTTTTCGCAGCTTGCGGCGCTCTTTTCCATCTGTGCCGCGTTTCCAGGAAAACCCGGCCAGCAGGGCAAGAGGGGCCTGCACGGCAAAGGGGACCGCAATGGGCAGCCAGGTCCCGGCCTCTTGAAACCGCATCGCGGCCACCGCTGTGTAAGTCATGGCCGCCGCCGCCATGATCAATACGGCAGTAGCGGCATTCAGGCGAAAGCAAAGGCAGCCGGCGGCAAACCCCCACACCAGGCAGATTCCGAGGAAAACGGCCTGCGGCGCCGGGCGAACCGGCATGTCTTCGAGCAGGTTTGCGAACGCGGTGGCGGCGATCTCCACTCTGCTGAGGTCCATTCCGTCGGAACGGGAAAAAACGGTATTGAACCCGTCACGCTGGTCGTTTCGGGTAAGCTCCGAAAGGCCGACGAAGACGGTTTTGCCCGTAAGATCGGGAAAGGCCTCGGGATTTTCGGGATTGACGATCCGGTGAAAAGAATAGGTGGGAAAGGTGGCGGGCGGCCCGTAAAAATTGAGGAAGACACTGTCCCGGACCATGTAGAGCTTGACCAGGGAGCGGAGCCGCGCGCGTTTGGCCGGCTCAGCCGGGAAATGCTCCCGGAGCCGGTTCAGCATCTCCTTTCCGATCCAGGGGCTGTCTTCGAATAACTCCCTGATCTTCGCCACCAGCCTGTCGATTTTTCCGCCGGCAAAAACGGTCTGGGCGCTTTCCGGCAAAATCCCGGAATGTGCCGGGCTCACCGATTCCAAAAGGATCCGGAAGTCTTTCAAGGCATCGAGGGCGTAAAGCTGGAAGGCCACAACGGGTAAAGTGGGCGTGCAGCCCGCTTCGGTTTTGAAAGCCCAGTACCGGCTGACCCTTGTCGGAATTTCGGGAAGGGAGAAGGGGGCCAGCGCGGCGGCCGAACTGACGAGCGGGTCCGCGGGCGGAATAAGCTTTTCGGCATGAAGATTTTGGAAGGGATAAATTTCTTTTGAAACGGGCCTCCGGTCCTCGCGAAGATGTTCGCACAGGACTACATTGGAAGCCCTTTCCAGGGCATCTGCCAGAAGTTCGTCATCCGATCCGTCGGTGGGCTCAAGGAACAGGACATCGTAGGCTATTGCCCGCACCTTTTTCTCGGCAAGCGTATCAATCAGAGTGGCATGCAGGTTTCTGGGCCATTTAAGAGGATTGAAAGGAAGTCCAAGAACTTCGGAGGTTTCCCGATCCATGCTTATAATAACTACATTGGACGGGACCAGTCGCGGCCCCCTGATCTGGAAGAGAACATAAAGACCTAGATTCTCTTCCAAGCAGCGACCAAATGGAGTGACGTCAAGGATCAGTCCCGCAAACCCGATCAGCAATCCGGCCAAAGCCGCCGTCTTAAATCTACGGTACACCGGCCACTCCATGCTAAACGACTCTGATTTTGTACCAGAATCATAATGATCTTAGCTAGGGGATACTTCGTGCCATATCGTAACATTTATAGGCTAAGATATTGTAGTACATGGTACTACATGTTATCGAT
>LUZZ01000238.1 GCA_001603845.1 Syntrophobacterales bacterium Delta_01
CAAAAAACCGAAATATTTAGCTGTTTTTTTTACGATTAGGACTTTGTAATATTATAAATTGTCGGAAAGCGGCCTGCCGGGCGGGAACGTTCCGCATCGGGCCGGGGTTTTTTGTGGGAGCATAGGCGCCTTTTGCAGGGAGGGCGGCAAGCATGAAGTCCAGCCGAAAAAACACCACGTCCTCCACGGACCAACTGAGCCTTTTCGAAAAGCCTTTGGAGCGCGAAGAGCAGAAAGGATACGCTCCGCTGGCGGACCGTATGCGACCGCGAAGCCTCGATGAGTTCATCGGCCAGAAACACCTCCTGGGGCCCGGAAAGATCCTGGACCGGATCATCCGCAACCGCCGGTTCCATTCCTTGATACTCTGGGGGCCTCCCGGCTGCGGCAAGACCACCCTGGCGCGGATCATCGCCGCGCAAACCGATAGCTCGCTCATTTATCTTTCGGCGGTGATGGCCGGCGCTCCGCAGATCAGGGCCGCGGTCCAGGAAGCACAGGAGCACCTGGTCCGGAAGAAGGAGCGCACCTGGCTTTTTATGGACGAAATCCACCGGCTGAACAAGGCCCAGCAGGACACTCTGCTGCCGCACGTGGAAAACGGCACCATTTTGCTGCTGGGAGCGACCACCGAAAACCCTTCTTTCGAGGTCATCCGGCCGCTCCTGTCCCGCACCCAGGTGCTTGTACTGGAGCCGCTGTCGCAAGCCGATCTTCGGGAGATCATCGGACGGGCGCTCTCCGATACGGACACGGGGCTCGGAAAATTTCCGTCGCGCCTGGCGCCGGATGCCGAAGACTATCTCCTGGCGGCTTCGGGCGGCGATGCGCGGGTGATGCTCAATGCACTGGAAATTGCCGTTCTCACCACCGCTCCCGATGCCGAAGGGGTGCGCACGGTAGACCTGGAAGCCGCGAAACAGGCCCTGCTGCGCAAATCGGTGCATTACGACAAGGCCGGCGAGGAGCATTTTAATCTCATTTCGGCACTACACAAAAGCGTGCGCGGAAGCGATCCCGACGCCGCGCTCTACTGGCTGGCCCGGATGCTCGATGCCGGCGAGGACCCGCTTTATCTCGCCAGGCGAATCATCCGGATGGCGTCCGAGGACATCGGGCTGGCGGACCCGTCGGCGCTCGTCCAGACCATCGAGGCCTTTCAGGCATTCCATTTCCTGGGAAGCCCCGAAGGGGAACTTGCCCTGGCTCAGGCTGTCGTGTATCTTTGCCTGGCGCCCAAGAGCAATTCGCTTTATACCGCGTTCGGGAAAGCTCGCGCGCTGGCCAAGGAGACCGGGGATGCGCCGGTGCCCCTGCACTTGCGAAACGCCCCCACGGACCTCATGAAGAAGCTGGGCTACGGACGGCTGTACCGGTATCCTCACGATTATGAAGACGGGTGGATTCCGGAAGTCTACATGCCGGACGGGCTTGCCGGCACACGGTTCTACGAACCCGGCCCGCGCGGATGGGAAGGCAGATTGAGAGAGCTTCTCGACAAACGGCGCCGCCTGGTGGAAGAGAGCTTTGCGGACAATGACGGTACGGACAATGAAGACAATTGAGGCCAACCAGCAGACCCTGGAAAGTGCAAGGCCGTTCCAACTGGTCAAGTACCTGGCGGTGTCCTGTCTCATCGTGATCCTGGTGTGTACCGTTTTGCTCTCCGGCTTCATTTCCCAGAGGGCCAAGGCCATACTGCTCGAAAAGAGCGAACGGTATGCGCGCATCGTTGCGGAAAATCTCAATCACCAGGTATTCTTCCAGTTTACCGTACCGACGCTCATTTCCGAGGGCGAGATCCGGCTCAGCCGGCAGAACCAGTACGAACGGCTGGACAAGGTGGTCAGAAACGCCATTCACGGGCTGGCCATCGAAAGCGTCAACATCTACGACCCCAACCAGATCCTGACCTACAGCACTCGTAAGGAAACGATCGGACAGAAGGGCAACATCGGCGAACCCTTCCAACGGGCGCTTCAGGAAGAATCCGTTTCGATCCTGATCAGCAATGAGAATGAATTTTTCGGGTTCGAGTGGAAAGGCGGCCCCAGGAAGCTGCTCACCTACCTGCCCATGTGGGAGGAGCGGCCGCTGAGCTGGAGGCGCGGGAAGGTGCTCGGAGTTTTCGAAATAACCCAGGATATGACGTCCGATTACAAGACGATCATCCGTTTTCAGTGGATCGTGGCTTCCAGCTTCCTGCTGTTCGTGGGTATCCTGTTCGGAACGATCCTCCTTTTGGCCAGGCGCGCGGACAGGATCATCGCCGCCCGCACCGAGGAGCGGCAGAAGCTCGAAGACCAGCTCCACCAGTCCGAACGGCTGGCCGCCCTGGGAGAGATGATCGCCGGGGTCTCCCACGAGATACGCAATCCGCTGGGGATTATCCGCAGCACCGCCGAATTGCTCGATTGCCGCATGCAGGACCCGAAGCAAAGAAGGTTTTCTTCCATCATCGTCGAGGAATCCACTCGTCTTAACGACATTTTGACCGAGTTCCTGGATTTCGCCAGGCCCAAGCACCTGCGCACGTCCAGGTGCCGCATGGAAGACATCATCGAGAAAAACCTGCACATGCTGGAGGCCGAATGCCAGCGCCTGGGCATCCGGGTCGAGAGGACCTACCTGACCAGGGACCTGTGTATCGAGGCCGATTTTGACCTGCTCTACAGGGCGCTCGTAAATATCTTCGCCAACGCTCTTCAGGCAATGCCTTCCGGCGGCACCCTGGCGCTTCGGACCTCGCTGCTGAACGGCAGCGACGGGAACGGACTGCTGGAGCTCCAGGTCCGGGACACCGGGCAGGGAATTCCCAAAGAGGCGGTGAAGAAAATCTTCAATCCCTTTTTCACCACCCGCGAAAAAGGTACGGGCCTGGGGCTTGCCATCGTCAAGACCATCGTGGACAACCACCGCGGCCAAATAGAAGTGACGAGCCGGGAAGGGGAGGGCACCACCATTTCCATCCGGCTGCCCCTCACGCAACCGGAAACCGATACTGTAGAAGAAACGGCATCTTAAGAATGGATACGATTCTCATTGTAGATGACGAGAGAAATTATCTGCTCGTCCTGGAGGCTCTTCTGTCGGAGGAAGGATACCAGGTAATCACCGCCGAGGGCGCGCTGAAAGGCCTCGATATGGTGCAGGAACACGATCTCGATGTCGTGATCACCGACATGAAAATGCCCGGCATAGACGGCATGGAGTTCATGGACCGCCTGCGGGGGCGCCTGCCCGACGTTCCGGTCATCATGATGACCGCCTACGGGACCGTGGAAAAGGCAGTCGAGGCGATGCGAAAAGGTGCCTTCGACTACATCATGAAGCCGTTCAAAAACGAAGAACTGAAGCTCACCATCCGCAAGGCCATCGACCATTACCACCTGCTGTGCCAGAACCGGCAGTTCGCCCGTGAGTTGCAGGACCGGTACCATTTCGGAAATATCATCGGCAAAAGCGTCCAGATGCAGCGCATCTTCGAACTGATAGAAAAAGTGGCCCCCACGAAGGCCACCGTGCTGGTCACCGGGGATTCCGGAACGGGCAAGGAACTGATCGCCCGCGCCATTCACTATAACAGCCCCCGGAAAGACCAGCCGTTTATTTCGGTCAATTGCGGAGCGCTCCCGGAAACTCTCTTGGAAAGCGAGCTGTTCGGCCACGAGAAGGGGGCGTTCAGCGGGGCGGTGAGCCAGAGAAAGGGGAGGTTCGAACTTGCCGACGGCGGCACGCTTTTTCTCGACGAGATAAGCGAAATGTCTCCGCCGCTCCAGGTAAAGCTTTTGAGGATTCTGCAGGAAATGGAATTCGAGCGGGTAGGGGGCAGCCAGTCGCTCAAAGTGGATGTGAGGGTGGTTGCCGCCTCGAACCGCAATCTCAAGGACGAAGTGCCCGCCGGGCGCTTCCGGGCCGACCTGTTCTACCGCCTCAACGTGGTGCACATCATCCTGCCGCCGCTTCGCGAACGCGTGGACGACATCCCCCTCCTGGTGAATCACTTTCTGGCGAAATACGCCGAAGAAGCCAACCAGGAGTCGATTTCCATTTCCGCCGGAGCGATGAAGTCCATCCTCGATTATCACTGGCCGGGCAATGTGCGCGAGCTGGAAAACGTCATCGAACGCGCCATCATCCTTTCCGACAGAAAAGAACTTCAGCAAAACGACCTGCCGCCGGAGGTGAGGGAACCCGCCGCCGCTCCCGGGGCCGCCAAGCCAATGGTGGATCCCAAGCCCGAAGGCAGGCAGTGGCCCACGGCCGTTTTCCCGGAAATCCCGGCCATCAGCCCCGGCGAACGGATGCCCGATTCGGGCTTCAACCTGCGCCAGATGCGGGCGCTGGACTTCATCCGGGCGCACGGTTTCATAACGAACAAATACTACTCGCAGTTGACGGACATATCCGAGCGGCAGGCGCTGCGGGAGCTGAACGAACTGGTGGATGGCGGAAAGCTCAGCAGGATGGGAAAGGGAAGGGCTTCCCGCTACGTCCTTAAAGAGGGATCGTGATCAGGGCAGGGGGATGCCGGCGTTTTTGAGGATTTGCTCCCTGGCCGCCCGGTCGCAGCGTTCGTTTTCGGGGTGGCCGGCGTGTCCCTTTACCCAGATGATCTGGATTTCATGTGTCTTTGAAAGCTCGTCCAGGGCCTGCCACAGGTCGCGGTTTTTCACTTCCGATTTTCCCGAAGTCTTCCACCCGTTTCGCTTCCACCCCTTCATCCAGCTCGTGAGGCCGTTTTTCAGGTAGAGCGAATCCGTGTGCACCACAACCCGGCAGGGTTCTTTGAGCCGCCGCAGGGCCTCGATCAGGGCCATCATCTCCATCTGGTTGTTCGTCGTGAGCCGTTGGTAGCCCGAAATTTCCTTCTCAATGCTTTTAAAGCGCAAAATGGCGCACCACCCGCCGGGACCGGGGTTTCCGGCGCAGGCGCCGTCGGTGAATATCTCCACCTGCTTGAGAGGGTGGCCTGTCCGGCGCGGCCGAACCGGGGGCTCTACGCCAGATTGTGTAATATCATCAAGTGGTTGCACTATATTTTACTTCTTGGACTTCGGAAAAGGTGAAAGACTGCTGCGAACGAAACGCTCGATAGCCACCGAATTGGGCTTGCCGATCTTGTCGCAAAGGCCGCTCAGGGGAATTTCAGCCCGCGCCATGGCGCTATGGCCGCCGGCAGCGCCCAGCGCCCCGAAGGCAAGCCTCACAATCTTGCCGGCATCCTTTCGGTATCCGTCGTTTCGGACCACGATGATCAGATTGTCTTCGTAGACCCCGGATACGATGCTCCACGAGATATCATGGATTTTCAAAAGAAATTCGGCAATTTCCACCAACAGGTCGGCGGAGGGGACTTCATCGAGGTGCACGAAAATCCGGTCTCGCACCACGTGCTTGCGTTCAAAGGCTTTGTGGAAAAGCTTCAGATCCTTTAGCGACAAGTCGGAGATCTCGATCTTTCGCAGCACGTTCTTGTCCGCAAAAGGAAACAGGTAGCGGAATGCCTCGATGTCCTGGATCAAGGTGTGACGCTCGAAATTCCGGGTGTCGGTCTTGATCCCATAGAGAAGGGTCGTGGCGAGCACCTTGGAAGGCTTGATCTTGGCAGCCCGCAGGTATTCGGTCATGATGGTGGACGTCGACCCGAATTCCGGCCTCACGTCGGAAAAAGGCGCGGTCAGTTCGGTGTTTGCCGGGTGGTGGTCGATCACGGCCGAAAAGGAAACGGCCTGGAACAGTTCGTTATGGTCGGGCTGGGAGTCCACCAGGGCGAATTTGTCGAACTTGTCCAGGGAGGCGCGCTTTACGGCAAGCAGGGGCAAATGCAGCAGCCGCACCATGGTGAGGTTGTTGAGTCTTCGAATCTTGCGCACCATCCCGATGCTGGCCGAGGCTACCTTGTGCCACAACAGTCTTTTCAGGGCAAGGGCCGATCCTATGGCGTCCGGGTCGGGATCGATCAGGATCAGTACGTTGTCTTTCGAGCAGAACTGGGAATACAGCAGAGCGAGACGTGCTTTGCAGGGCATGTTTTTTTTCTGTTTTGCACCAATTTTGCAAAGGGCTGCATTTTCCATACAGAAGAATATAGCGCGCAACGTGGGGATTGCCATAAAAAAAGGGTGGCTGGAACCACCCTTTGAACAAGTAGAGCGGGAAACGGGATTTGAACCCGCGACTTCAACCTTGGCAAGGTTGCACTCTACCACTGAGTTATTCCCGCTGATGCGAGAAGAGAAGTAAAGGAAAAGCGTTTTCAAGTCAAGAGAAAAAAGGCTCGGACAGCCGCGGACAACGTCCGATAATATATATTATGTAAACCTGGCGAAAACCCCGCCAGGTTTACATAATATGAGCTGGGGTGCGGGTTTTTGCGAATCATCGGAAAGCGGTTTACGCTTCGTGAGGATTGACCGGCGGGGTCTTCCACCAGGTTCCAGCCCTCCGGGTACATAATAGAACTTTATCATCCGCACGCCGGACAACGTCCCTTGACATGGTGCGGTCAGATCGGGCAGCATTCTTTCGGGAGAGCGTGCCGGTGATCCCCGTGATCATCGCCTTCGAACCTTCGGCCGTCGGAGACCTTCGGGCTTTCGTCTCCTGCCGGTCCGTTCCCTTGTAGTTTCCTCGTGTCAAAGCTTGCAGGAATCTTTGGCGGTTTTATATAATCAACCGGTATTCCCTGCGATTCGAATGGGTACGATCCGAATGAGTATATGACGATGCTGAAACACCAGCCGAAGACCCTGGCCAAGACGCTTTCTTTCATCGGCTACCGTTCCCCGGCCGAGTTCGGGCTGTTCTGGGACCCGGACGGGACGATGCCGTGGAAGGAATTTTACTGGGCTCTTCAGGAAGACCCCGGCCTGCGTTTTGTGCGGGAAGCTACTCTAAAAGAGCTTGCGCTTCTGGGAATCGATATGCCCTTCGTCCTGGACGGGAGGCTGCTACGGCTCGCTCCCGGGGCCGATCTTCCCTCCCATCCGCCGGCAGCGGAGGTGCCCGGAAGGCTCTATTACGGCATAAAACCCAATATTTTGGCGAGAGCACAAGAATTTGGGTTAAACCCCGCCGGGCGAGGTTTTCTGCCGGTTTGCGCCGACCGTGAGCTGGCGGTGCGCATCGCCAGGAGGCGCGAACCCGAACCGGTTGTGGTAGAAATTCTGGGCCGTAGCGCCTTGGAATCCGGCATCCCTTTCCTGGCGGCGGGGCCCGGGCTTTACCTGGTGGGCCGTATCCCTCCGGAATTTTTGATATTCCCGCTGGTTCGCACCAGTGTGCCGGAAAAGTCCGCCAGGCAAAAACCGGCCCCTGCCCCGAAGCCGGCTCCCCCTGCTCCCGGGACTTTTGTCGTCCGGCCGCAATACGTTCAGCCCGTGCAGGCTCCTGGCGAAAAATCCACCACGCACGGCGGGAAGAAAGACAACAAAGGGGGATGGAAAAAAGGCTCGCGAAAAGAGCGGCACAAAAGAGAAATCTGAGCACGCCCGGCGTCGGGAAGGCGTTCTTCGCGTTTGTCACATAAAACAAAAAGGAGGGGTTTCGGGCATGGGTTCCGACCTGGAAAACAGGATCCACCGGACCGGAATGCACCTGTACGACCTCATGGAGGGGGAAGCCCGGTCCGTTTTCAGCCAGGAATACTGGACGGGCAAGCTGTTCGACTGGTGCATGCACAACGAGCCGTTCAAGGTCCAGATGTTTCGGTTCGTGGATGTGTTTCCCAGCCTCAAGTCTCCGGAAGCGGTCATGAGGCACATCCAGGAATACTTTTCGGACCCGTCTTTGAATTTTCCTTCCGCTCTGGACCGGGGCATCAAGTTCGTATCCCCCGAATGGAGATCCTCGGGGGTGATTGCCCGGGGCATCGCCAGGAACATCGGGCGGATGGCCCGGCAGTTCATCGTGGGCGCCACTCCGGAAGAAAGCCTGCCGGTGCTGGGAGATCTCAGGAAACACGGAATAGCGTTTTCAATCGATCTGCTGGGCGAGGCCGTGGTTTCGGAGCGGGAAGCCGAAGATTACCACGGCCGGTATCTGCACCTGTTCGAACTGCTGAGCGGTGCCGGCGGGAAATGGCCGCCCCTGGGGGCTTCCGCCGGGAGCAGGCTCGACTGGGGGCATTCCCCCAGGGTGAATGTTTCCCTGAAAACCTCGGCCATGTATTCCCAGATGAACCCCTGCGCTTTCGACTACTCGATCGAGAAAGCCAAGGAGCGCCTGCGGCCCATCCTGCGCAAAGTCATGGAGACCGGGTCGTTTCTCCACCTGGACATGGAACATTACGCGGTCAAAGGGCTGACTCTCGCCCTGTACCGCAGCCTGATGGAGGAGCCCGAGTTCCGGGGGTATCCGCACACCGGGATCGTGATCCAGGCTTACCTTCGCGAGAGCGAAAGGGACCTCCACGAAATGATAAACTGGGCCAGTGAGGGCGGTTTCCGGTTCACGATCAGGCTGGTCAAAGGCGCCTACTGGGACCAGGAGGTCATCCACGCCCGCCAGGACAACTGGCCGGTCCCGGTTTTCACCGACAAGCATGAAACAGATGCCAATTTCGAACGTCTCGCCGGCATCATACTCCAGAACAGCCGTTTCCTGAAACTGGCCTGCGCTTCGCATAACATCCGGACGATTGCGGCGGTGGCCGAGCTTTCCAGGGACTTTTCCGTTCCCGAACAGGAGATCGAGTTCCAGGTGCTCTACGGCATGGGGGAGCAGGTGCGAACCGCGCTTCACAAGGCGGGCCTCAACGTGCGCGTCTACTGCCCTGTCGGGGAGATGTTCCAGGGCATGTCGTACCTGGTGCGGAGGCTGCTGGAAAACACCGCCAACGAGTCGTTTCTGCGGCTCGGTTTTGCGCGCGATACGTCCCGCGGCGAACTGCTGCGCGACCCGGCGGAAAAGCTGCGGGAGCCGTTCCCCGGACGGCGAGAACCGGAACACGAGCCAGCATCCGGTGGAAAAGGCCCCTTCCGGAACGAACCTCCCATCGACTGGGCGCAGCCTGAAAACCGGGCGCTTTTTGCCCGTGCGCTGGAAGAGGTTCGCGCGGATTTCCCCGTCCGGGTGCCGATTGTGATCTCGGGCCGGTCGATAAAAACCGCCTCCCTGTTCCAGTCCCGCAATCCGAACAAGCCCGAGGAAACGGTGGGCATCGTTGCTTCGGCGGGAATCGAAGAGGCGCGGCAGGCGGTCCTTGCCGCCCGGTCCGCATTTCCGGCATGGCGCGAGGTTTCCCCGGAAAACCGGGCCGAGTACCTGTTCAGGGCTGCGGCCGCGGCCAGGCGCAAGAGGTTCGAGTTGGCGGCACTGCAGGTGTTCGAGGTGGGAAAGGCCTGGAGCGAAGCGGACGGCGACGTGTGCGAAGCCATCGATTACCTGGAATATTACGCGAGGGAGATGATGCGCCTGGGCCGGCCCCGGAGAATGGGCCGCGTTCCGGGAGAAGTCGGCACCCTGCACTATGAAGGCCGGGGCGTGGCGGTGGTGATCGCTCCGTGGAATTTCCCGATGGCCATATCCATGGGGATGAGTTGCGCAGCGGTGGTCGCCGGAAACACGGTGGTTTACAAGCCGGCGTCCCAGTCGCCCGTTACCGGGTACATGATTTCCCGCATCTTCGAGGAAGCCGGACTCCCCCGGGGCGTTTTTAATTTCCTCCCCGGTCCCGGCGGCCTGCTCGGCGATTTTCTGACCGGGCATCCCGACGTGGCGCTGATCGCGTTTACCGGAAGCCGGGAGGTCGGCCTGCGCATTGTGGAAAACGCATCCAGGACCCCGCCCGAAGCCGAGGCGGTCAAGTCGGTCATCGCCGAGATGGGCGGAAAGAACGCCATCATCGTGGATGCGGACGCCGACCTGGACGAAGCCGTCCTGTACGTCATGCAGTCGGCGTTCGGATACCAGGGCCAAAAATGTTCGGCGTGCTCGCGCCTGATCGTTCTCGAAGAAAACCACGACCGGCTGGTACAAAGGCTCAAGGCTGCCGCCGAGAGCATCGGCATCGGGCCGACCGAATATCCGCAAAACTTCATGGGCGCGGTGATCGAACCGGCGGCCAGGGATAAGATCCTGAAATATATCGAAATCGGAGAAACAGAGGGCACGGTGCTGCTGGAGCGAAGCGCGGGAGCGCCGGGGGCCAATTTCGTCCCGCTGACCATAATCACCGGCGTTCGGCCGGAGGCCGCGATAGCCCAGGAGGAGATTTTCGGCCCCGTGCTGACGGTGATCAAGGTGAAGGATTTCGACGAGGCGATTCGGGTTGCAAAGTCCACCCGCTATGCGCTCACCGGAGGCGTGCTGTCCAGGAGTCCCGGCAATATCGAAAAAGCGCGCGTGCGGTTTCGGACCGGCAACCTGTACATAAACCGGGGCTGCACGGGAGCGATCGTCGGGCGGCACCCCTTCGGCGGGTTCAAGATGTCCGGTCTTGGATCAAAAACCGGAGGTCCGGACTACCTGCTGCATTTCATGGTCCCCAGGACTACGGTGGAAAACACGGTAAGAAGAGGATTTGCGCCCCATGACGACGGCGCCGAACATGCGTGACCGGAGTCAGACCATTATTCTCAGGACCCGGTTGCCGTCTTCTTTGAGAAGAGAATACTTTCTGCCTCCGTAATCGAACCGGTCCTGGTAGCCGTAAGGCAGGTTCATGTCCTGGGCCGCCGACATCGTTTCGAGAAGAAACGAAAGCACCTGCGCGAACTCATCCATTTGCTGGAGAAACTCGGTCTTGTCGATCCGGATTTCTTCCACGCCGAAATGAACATTCAGTCCCTGCGTCTCGAACCGGTCGTTCAGATCGTCGAGAACAAGACTGATGATCTGCTCGGGTTTTTTGCTGTTTTGAATCTGCAGAAATACTGCACTGCTCAGTTGGGTCATGTTTCAGGCCTGTTTCTTTTTTTCCGTGAGACACGTGCTGCGGAAGATGCACTCCTCTTGGTCGCAATAACCGTCTGCGGTGCCGAAGCAGTCGAAGTTGCCTTCCTTGCGTTGAATCTCCCTGATCAGGTCGGCTTTTGTCTTCCCGAAGGAATTAATGCCGAGGCTCTTGGCGATGGTCCTCACTTCCTGCATCTTCATCACGGAAACTCCTCACCGGCAAAATCGTACCGGAAGTTCCACGCTGACATCAACTGCGTGAGTTTATTATAAAACCCAACTGGTTACTTCGCATCCTCGGGAGCCGACAATTCCGTCTCCGTTTGTTGCCACCCGCACGATTCCATGTTCCAAACGATTTTGATCGAGAACCGCCCGGCGGATATTTTTTAAACGCCCGCCGTTTCCGGTGCGCCAGTCGTCCACATCCAGCCGGATTTCAGGCCCGTGCGGCCCCGACACCGTCTTCAGGTTGAGCGTGCCCGTGAAATCCTTTATGGAAAAGACCACCTTGCCGTCCTGCCGCCCTTCCACCACCCCGGAAAGTATCCGCAATTTGGGAAGCGGAACCCGGGCCCACGAGGGATCGCTCCCCCCTTCTCCCCTGCCCCGGCCGCCGCCGGCCAGCCCGGCGGGTACCCGCCAC
>LUZZ01000239.1 GCA_001603845.1 Syntrophobacterales bacterium Delta_01
GGGGCTCCACCTCCAGGATCACCTGGTACTGGTTGGAGGGCGTGTAGATCGTGGAAATCTGCTTCGACCCGAACGCATTGTAGAGCGTGTTTTCGATCTGCTTGGCGGTGATGCCCAGCGACAGCGCCTTGTTGCGGTCGATATCCACCATGATCTGCGGACTGGTGATCTGCAGGTCGCTGTTTACGTCCTGAAGGCCGTTCAGCTTCTGCATTTTTTCCTGGACGATGGGCGCCCAGTGGTAAAGCTCCTTGAGGTCGGTGCCCTGGAGCGTGTACTGGTAGAGCGCCTTGGTCATGGCCCCCATCCGGATGGCGGGCGGGACCTGGAGGAAAATGCGGATTCCGGGGATGTTGGCCACCTTCCGGCGCATGTCCCGGATAATTTCTTCCGCCGAGAGTTTTCTCTCGTCCGGTTTGTGCTTGAGCGCCATGAAAATGAAGCCGCTGTTGCCCGTAACGGAAATACCGCCGGCACCGGCCGAGGAAATCGCGGTTTCCACGTTCGGATTCTGCTGGAGCACGTCGGCGAGCGCCTTCTGGTGCTCGACCATGGAATCGAAAGAGGTCCCCTGGGCGGCCTCCGTCATGCCGAATATCTGTCCGTTGTCCTGCGTGGGAATAAAGTCTTTGGGAACGATCACGAACAGGTACGCCGTGACGAAGATCAGGGCTACCGAAAACAGCCCCATCGAGAGCCGGTGCTGCATCACCCACCGCAGGCCCTTCTCGTACGTCGCGAGCATGCCGTCGAAAACCTTTTCGGACAGGTAGTAGAGCCTGCCGTGTTTCCGGGTGGCGGCATGGCTTTTCAGCACCATGCTGCAAAGCATCGGCGAAAGGGTCAGCGAAACGAAACCCGACACCAGGATCGCCGCGCCGATGGTCACCGCGAATTCGTGAAACAGCCGCCCCAGGATGCCGCCCATGAACAGCAGGGGGATGAAGACGGCGGCCAGCGAAATGGTCATCGAAAGGATGGTGAAACTGATCTCTCTCGATCCGTCCAGGGCCGCCTGGAGCCTGGATTTACCCATCTCAATGTGCCGGACGATGTTTTCCAGCATGACGATGGCGTCATCCACCACGAACCCGACGCACAACGTCAGGGCCATCAGGGACAGGTTGTCCAGGCTGTAGCCCAGCAGGTACATCACCGAAAAGGTGCCGATGATGGACATCGGCAGGGCCAGGGTGGGAATAATGGTGGCGGTGAAGTTTCGGAGAAAAAGAAATATCACCATGACCACCAGGCAGATACTCAGGTACAGCGTGAACTTGACGTCCTGGATGGAGTCCCGGATGGATGCCGACCGGTCGTAGAGGATCTTGAGGTTCACCGCCGGCGGGATCTGCGCCCGGAACGTGGGTAGCAGGGCCTTGATGGAATCCACCACCTCCACGGTGTTGGTACCCGGCTGGCGCTGGATGGCCAGCACGATGGCCCGCTTGCCGTTCAGCCAAGCGGCCGTCTTGTCGTTTTCCACGCTATCGATGACGCGGGCAATCTGGTTGAGGTAAACGGGCGAACCGTTCCTGTAGGCCACGACGAGGTTGCGGTACTTGGCGGCCTCTTCGAGCTGCCCGCTGGCCTGGACGGTAAATGCCTGGTGCGTTCCGTACAGGGTGCCGGTGGGGATGTTGACGTTTGCTTCCGAAACGGCGCTGTCAATATCTCCCAGGCTTATACCCATGGCGCTCAGCGCATCGGGCTTGACCTGCACCCGGACGGCGTACTTCTGGGCGCCGTAGATCATGACCTGGGCCACGCCGCTGATCATGGAGATGCGCTGAGCCATGAGGGTGTCGCCATACTCATCGACTGCGGAAAGCGGCAGCACGTCGGAACTCAAGCCCAGGTAGAGCACCGGCTGGTCGGCCGGATTGACCTTCTTGTACGACGGCGGGTTGGGCATATCCGAGGGAAGCAGCTTCTGGGCCTTGGATATGGCAGTCTGCACGTCCAGGGCCGCCCCGTCCAGGTCCCTGCTGAGCGAAAACCACAGGTTGATCTGCGTCTGGCCCAGCGAACTGGTGGAAGTCATCGAATCCAGGCCGGCGATGGTTGAAAATTCGCGCTCCAGCGGCATGGCGACCGACGAAGCCATGGTCTCCGGGCTCGAACCCGGCAGGTTGGCCGTGACCTGGATCACCGGGAAATCGACGTTGGGCAGCTCACTGACCGAAAGCATCCGGTAGGACATGATCCCGAACGTCAGGATGCCCAGCATGACCAGGGTGGTCATGACCGGGCGCTTGATGAACAGTTCCGCTATATTCACAGGTTCGCCCCTCCGTCTTTCTTATCGACGGAATCGACAATCTTTACGAGCGACCCGGTCGCCAGCCTCAACTGTCCGTCGGTTACCACTTTTTCGCCGGGCGAAACCCCTTTTTCCACCACAATCTCGTTATCCATCCGCGAACCGGTGACCACCGTCCGGTACTCGACGCTCATGTCCGGCTTTATCACGTACACGTACGACCCGTTTTGCCCCATCTGGATGGCCTGGGAGGGGATGACGGTCTTTCCCTTCTCCGTGATGAGCGTCAGGACCACGTTGACGAACTGCCCGGGCCACAGCTTCTTGTCTCCGTTCGGGAAAGTGGCCCACACCTGGATGGTGCCCGCCGTGGAATTGATCGCGTTGTCGATAAACGACAGCCAGCCCCGCACGGGATGGGCTTCATCGCCGGCAAAACCGGCCAGCACCTCCAGCTTCCGGTCCGCCATGTACTTCATGATCTCCGGAAGGTTCCGCTCCGGCACGGAGAAGGTAACGTAGAGCGGCCGAATCTCCTTGATGGTCACCAGGGGATTGTCGCCGTCGTTGGCCTTGATGATGTTTCCCACCGTGACCCGCACGTTCCCGGTGACACCGTTGATGGGGGAGTGGATCGTACAGTACTGGAGGGAAAGCCTGGCATTGTCCACCGCCGCCTCGTCGGCCTTGACGGTGGCCTCCAGCGCCGCGGCGTTGGACCGGACCGTGTCGAACTGGTCGCGAGCCACGTAACCCTTGTCCACCACGGACCCGTACCGCTTCACCTGCGTCCGCGCGTTTTCCAGTTGCGCCCTGTCTTTTTCCAGCAGCGCACGGGCCTGCTTCAGGCTGGCCTCGAACGGCCGGGGATCAATGGTGAACAGGAGGTCTCCCTTTTTAACCTCCTGCCCGTCCTTGAAATGCACTCCGATGAGTTCGCCCTGCACCTGGGATTTTATGGCAACCGTCGATAGAGGCTGAACGGTGCCGATAACCCGGATCTGGACCGGCATGTCCTTCCGTACGGCGGTGCTGGCCGTAATGGGCATGGCGACCTTTTGGGCGACCATCATCGTCTCTTTGCCGGCGGAGTCCCTCGAACAGCCGGCCGGTGCGACGAGCACCAAAACCGAAGCCGCAAGGACCGCCCATTTCTTGAGGTCCGAATATCCCGGGGCAAAGCTGGTTCCAAACATCTTGAATCTCCAAAACTGCTGTTACGAAAACCTTTATGCCGCGCTTTTCGCCGCTCCCCATGCTCCGGCCCGGGAAGCGGCAAACCTGTGCAGGCGTTTCATGTTCCATAATGTCCCAATCAGGACATGCATTACTGGTCAATAAAAGCTCCCCATTATATATCTGCGCCGGAGGCATATCCAGTGCCATGACACATCCGCCCCGCGCCGGCCAACCGCTATCCGGCCGGGAGCGGGAGCGTCCTCCCCCGGCGGGCTACTCTTCGTCCACCCGTTGTAGGTACATCCGGATCGATTCGAACGAACCTTCCGGAGCCGCGATCAACTGGTCGGTGATCCGCTCGCCGCCGATGTATTCGCTCAGATGAAACTCCCTGCCGTCCAGCCGGTGGATCTTTCCGCCCGCCGCCATGAGGATGATCTGGGCGGCCGCCAGGTCCCGGTAGGAGACGTTGGCGAGCAGGGCGGCCTCCGCGCGTCCCCGGATCACGTAGGAAATGTGGGCCGAGGTGGAGCCCAGGTTGCGGATCTTGCCCGGAAACGTCGAGTGGTAATGGTTATGGAACCTGGAATAGGTCAGCAGAACGCTCTCATTGCTGATTCCGCCGGTGTCCTGGATCACTATGGGCTTTTCGTTCCAGAAAGCCTTCCCGCCCACCACGGCATGGAACAGATCGTCGGTCACCGGCATGTAGCTCAGGCCGAAAACGGGCCAGAAGTTTTCGAGCAGGGCGAGCGAGATGCCCCAGATGGGAATGCCTGCCTGGAAATTGGCCACGCCGTCCAGCGGGTCGTATATCCACAGGTACCTTTTTTCTCCGTGCACGTAGTCTTCGTCGGGAAGGGGGTCCCCGAGTACGCCGTGTCCCGGAAAAACTTTTCCGAGCCGCTCTTTGAAGAAATTGGTCAGCTTGAGTTCGGCTTCGGTCACCAATTCTTCGTCGAATTTGACCTCGCGGCTTCCTTTTCCATACAACGCCAGCGCCTCCCGGCCGGCCTCCCGCACGGTTTCTCCGGCAAAACCCAACAGTTCGTCAACCCCCGGAATCTCCCCTTGCGCCATTTCAACCTCCTGAAGAATTTGTAGACTGGGAAAAGCAAAGATCGTACAAGAATAGCGATTGCAAAGGCATTGATCATTGATTAGCAA
>LUZZ01000240.1 GCA_001603845.1 Syntrophobacterales bacterium Delta_01
GGTGTCGAAGGTTTCAGGCGCCGCCCTCCCACGCAGGTCCGAAGGGATAGACCGCACTCCCGGGAGGCGACCGGATTGCGGGGACGACCCGGCGTGCAACCCCGGCCTCAAGTACAGCAACAGCGTCGGACCCAGCAGCAACGCCGGCCTCAGGTTCAACAGCAGCGCCGCACTCAGCAGCAGCGGCCGCAAGTCCAGCAGCAGCGCCGGACACAGTCGCAACGTCAGCCCCAGGTGCGGCAACAGCGCCAGACCCAACAGCAGCGCCGGCCTCAAGTCCAACAGCAGCGTCGCACTCAGCAGCGCCAGCCTCAGGCACAACAACAGCGCCGGACTCAGCAGCAGCGCCGGCCTGGTGGGGCAGGGCTACAGCAACAACCGTGACGGCGGCACCGATCACAACATCGTAGGCAACACCAGGGAGAGGTTGTCGCCGAAAGAGTACGAACAACAGCAGGAAAGTGTAAAAACCGGACACCCTCGGGCCATGCTTGAATCATTTGGCCCCCGGCAAGACAATTTGACATGTTGAATCCGGCATTATGATACGCAAATGGCAGGGCCGCTCTATGGCCCTGCCTTGTTTCGCCACGAAGCAGGCATCCGGGCTGCCCGCCGTGACACCGGATATTCCGAAACCCCCGCCCGTCCAGTCCACCTGCTTATCAACGATAATAGACGGAAATTACTGATAAAAAGTCATCTCTTGAATCCCCTCAAACCGGTTCCGTTGTGACCCCTTGCGTGTTCGATTTTGGAATCATAACTTGCTCATAGATTGTGGGGTTATTGTCTTTTCTCAAAAAGAATTCCGCCCCCGAAGGCGTCTCCTGTGCCCACCACATGATTCGAGGCGATCATCCCAGGGAAAATCCTTAGAACTTTGACCGGGAAGGAAGAACAAATGGGACTGGCCAAAGAATATAAAGAATTCATCATGCGTGGGAGCGTAGTAGACATGGCGGTGGGAATTATCATCGGAGCGGCGTTCGGGGCGATAGTCAAGGCCCNNCCGCCCTTGCAGACGCTAAAGCCGCCGGTGCCGTGACCATCAACTATGGGGTTTTCCTGAATGCGATCATAAGTTTTCTGATCGTCGCGTTCGCCGTATTCTTGCTCGTGCGCAGCATCAACAGGATGCGGCACGAAGAGGAGACGGAAGCCGTGGAACCAGTCACAAAGGAGTGCCCCTACTGCCTTTCGACGATAGCAATGAAGGCGACCCGGTGCCCCCACTGCACTTCCGATCTCCAGTCAAGATGATCTTTCCAGCTTGAACCTGTTCATCGGTTTATTCATTTCATAATCACGTGGCGGGCAGATACGAACTCAAATTCATGGAGCATAAGCGAAGCAGGGAAACGGCTGAATCCGAATTGCCCAGTCCCATGGAACCCGACTTTGACAGCAGCCTCGTAAGCTACCGGTTTTTCTGAATAAAATTTTGGCTT
>LUZZ01000241.1 GCA_001603845.1 Syntrophobacterales bacterium Delta_01
TCGGTGACGGAGACGAGCATGATGTTCATGATGCCGATGCCTCCCACGAGAAGCGACACCGAGGCCACGGCGGCGAGCAGAAGGGACATGATGCGCGCTCCCTCCTGGGCGGCCTCCATGATCTCCGAGAGATTCCGCACGGTGAAGTCGTTCTCCTCGCCGGGGCGTATCCGGTGCCGCCGGGCGAGCAGGTCCGTGATCTGGCTCTCCGCCGCGGCGATCTCCGCGGCGCTTTTCGCCTGAATGGTCATGTCCTGGATCTTGCCGGGAAAGCGGGCGCCGAAGAGACGCTTCATGGCGGTCGTCACGGGAACGAGCACCGTGTCGTCCTGGTCGGAGCCGGCGGCGGAGCTTCCCTTCGCCGCCAGAAGTCCCACAACGGTCATGGGGATCTTGTTCACCCGGATGATTTTGCCCAGAGGATCCTCGCCGCCGAAAAGTTCCGCCGCGACGGTGGCGCCGAGGATGCACACCTTTGCGGCGCTCCGCTGGTCCGACTCGGTGAAATTCCTTCCGCTTTCGAGCGTCCAGTTCCGGATGGAGAGCAGTGACGCCGTGGAGCCCACGGTGCTGGTGGACCAGTTGGCGTTGCCGTAGACTACCTGGGTCCGTCCCGACACGCGGGGCGCCACGTCCGCCACGGCGGGGCACTCCCGGAGGATCGCCTCGGCGTCCTCCAGCGTCAGGGTGGGGAGTGTGCCTCCGCCGCCCCGGACACCGCCGCTCCGGCTCGACCCGGGAAAGACGACGAGCAGATTGCTCCCCATGCTGGCGAATCGTTCCGTGATCCGCACCTGAGCCCCCGTTCCCACGGCGAACATGGCGATCACCGCCGCCACGCCGATGATCATGCCCAACACGGTGAGAAGGGAGCGCATCTTGTTCGTTCGCAGCGCCCGAAGGGCGGTGAGGAGAATTTCTTCCGGCGCGATCATGAGGCGAAACTCCTTTCCCTGGCCTTGGCCTCGTCGGAGACCACCAGTCCGTCCCGGATGGTGACGATGCGCTCCACGTAGCGGGCCATCTCCGGCTCGTGGGTGACCAGGATCACCGTGATGCCCGCCGTCTCGTTCAGATGCGAAAAAAGCTCCATGACTTCCTCGCTGGTCCGGGTATCCAGATTTCCCGTGGGCTCGTCCGCGAGGATGAGGGGGGCGCCGTTCACGAGGCTCCGGGCGATGGCCACCCGTTGCTGCTGCCCTCCCGAGAGCTGGTGCGGCTGATGGTGCTCCCGCCCCGAGAGGCCCACCAGTGCCAGCGCCTCCAGGGCGCGCTGCCGCCGCTCCTTTCGCGGAACGCCCGCGTAGAGGAGCGGAAGTTCCACGTTTTCCACGGCGGAAGTCCGGGCCAGGAGATTGAAGCCCTGGAAGACGAAGCCGATCCGGTCGTTCCGGATCCGGGCGAGATCGTCTCCGGCGAGGCCGCTCACATCTTTCCCGTCCAGGAGATAGCGTCCCTCCGTGGGTGTGTCGAGGCATCCCAGAATGTGCATGAGGGTGGATTTTCCCGAGCCGGAGGTTCCCATGACGGCCAGATATTCCCCTTTGCGGACGGAGAGCGTCACCCCCCGGAGGGCGTGGACCTGCACCTCCCCGAGATCGTAGGTCTTGTGGATGTTTTCGAGTTCGAGCAGTGCCATGGCTTTAGAAGAAGCGGGGCATGGGAGGCTGAGTGCTCTGCCTCGTTCCCGCACTGTTCGAGGACGCGCCCGAGGAAGCGCCCGAGGTGGTTCCCGTGACGACCTGCTGTCCTTCCCGAAGGTCACCGGAGACGACGGTTTTCGACCCGTCGGAGAGCCCCGTCCTCACGGGGACGGCTTTCAGAGAAGGACGGTTTCCGGAGGTCTCCTCGAGAATCCAGAGGACCCGGCCTCCGGCCCTGTCTGCATTTTTTCCGGAACCGGAGCCGGGACCGGCTCCCTTGCCGCTTCCGGTTCCGCCGCCGGATCCCCTGTTTTTTTCAGGTGCCGTTCCGGTTCCGGTCGCTGCGGACGAAGACGAGGAATCCGCGGCACCGGCGGCGCCTTCGGGGTGGAGGAACGCCTCGGGGGGTGTGAAGCGCAGTGCCGCTGCGGGAACCGTCAGGACGTTCCGGGCCGCGGCGGTCTCGATGGAGACGTTGGCGGTCATGCCCGGCTTGAGCTTCAGGTGCGGATTGTCCACCCGAAGCACCACCGGATAGGTGACCACGTTCTCCACGGTGACCGCGAGGAAGCGGACCTGGTGGACCTTCGCGTGGAAAACCTCGTCGGGAAAGGCGTCCACCGTGAACGTGGCCTCCATGCCCTCGGCGATGGCGCCGATGTCCGCCTCGTCCACATCGGCCTGGACCTCCATCTTGGTCAGGTCCTCCGCGATGGTGAAGAGTGTCGGCGTCTGGTAGCTCGCCGCGACGGTCTGTCCCTCGCTCACGTCCTTGCCGATCACCACGCCGTCCACGGGGGAGAGAATGCGGGTGTTGTCCAGGTTGGCCTTCGCGTACTTCAGGGATGCCTGTGCCTGTTCCACCTGAGCACGGGCGGAGCCGAGCTTGGCCTCGGCGACGTCCACGGCGCTTTGTGCGCTGTCGAGATCGCTCTCGGCGATGTACTGGAGGGAGTACAGCTTTTTCTGCCGCTCAAGGGTGCGCTTCGCGTCCGCAAGCGTGGCCTGGACCTCCCGGACCGCCGCTCGTGCGGCTCCCAGGGCCGCTTCCTTCTGGGCCACCTCGGCCTGGACGAGCACGGGGTCGATAATGGCGATGACATCCCCCTTCTTGACGCGGGAGTTGTAGTCCGCCAGGATTTTCTGAATGGTGCCGGACACCTGGGTTCCCACGGTGACGGTGTTCACCGCCTCCACGGTTCCCGTGGCGGAGACGGTGGTTGCCACGTCGCCGCGGGCGAGGGACACGGTGATGAAACGGAGTTCCTCCGGACGCTCCCGGAAGAAGCCGAGATACACGCCGCCTCCGATGAGGCAGAGAAAGAGCAGGAACAGAAGTTTTTTCATGGTCGCAACCTCCCGGATGAACCTGGATTCGTTTTCGCAGGAAACGGATGTGTCACGTCGGACGGGTCCGCCCGGCTCTTTTCCTGTCGGCTATTGGAGAAGAGATGCGCTCGGTCTCTCGATGGCTGCGACGACGGGATCTCCGATGACCTTGAGCAGGGCCGCTTCGGCGGAAAGACGGTCGCACCGGGCCTGCACGAGAGACGTGCGGGCGTCGCTGTAGCTTGCTGCGGCATCGCTCACTTCAAGCGAGCTTCCCACCCCGACCTGGTAGCGTCCCTCCGCGAGATCGAGATTCTCCTTCGCCTGGCGAACCACCACCGTCGCCGTTTCCAGCTTCTCCTCCGCCTCGCCGATGGCGAGCCATGCCTTGCGCACCTCCAGAAGCACGGTCTGGCGCAGGCGTTCCTCCTCGGCGCGCACCGCATCGAGCTTCGCCTCCGCGACGGTGATGTTCGCCGCGGTGAGTCCTCCGTCGGCGAGGGGGACGCTCAGGGTGAGCCCCGCCTCCCATTCACTGTCGCTGGTGCCGCCGGAGCTCCAGGA
>LUZZ01000242.1 GCA_001603845.1 Syntrophobacterales bacterium Delta_01
AAAATCATATCGGTTACGCTGTCCGCCGCCCTCTGGTAGGGGACCCCGTTGTCGGGCGCGGCATAGATAACTCCGGTAAGCAATGACATAAGCATCGGTTAGGTTCCTTTAAAAAAACGACTGTTGTCCAAAACCCGGCACAGCTCGGGCCGCCCCCGCCGGGCCCCACCCCGGAACGGACGCGGCGGCCTTCATCTGCCTCAGGATTTCATCTCCCTGACGACCCGCAGAATTTGGCCCAGCGCCTTCCCTGCAGGCTCTTTTATATGCAAATCGCTAAGCGAATCGGAGAGTCCGGACTTTTCCGGATTTATTTCGAGCAGCCGCGCGCCCCTCTTCTTGGCAATCAGCGGCAGGTGTGAAGCCGGGGCGACGCTTGCCGAAGTGCCCACCACCAGCATCAGGTCGCATTCTTCGGTCGCCCGGAGCGCGAGCGCGTACGCCTGCGTCGGAATGGCCTCGCCGAAAAACACTATGTCGGGTCGGATCGGTCCTCCGCACGGACACCGCGGCGGAAGGCTGTCGAACGATATGTACTCCCTGGAAAAAGTCTTGAGGCACGTATCGCAGTGCATGGTCCGGAAGGACCCGTGAAATTCTATGACGTTGGTGCTGCCCGCCCGCTGGTGGAGGCTGTCCACGTTCTGGGTGACCACCGCTTTGATGATTCCGAGCCTTTCCAGTTCGCCGAGGGCGATGTGCGCCATGTTGGGCTCTGCGGCTTCGAGCATCCGCCCCATGGCGCTCAGCATGTTCCACACCCTGGCCGGGTCAGCCCGGAACGATTCGATGTAGCCGTATTCCGCGATGTCGTATCTGGACCAGAGGCCGTCTCTGCTTCTGAAATCCGGTATCCCGCTCTCCACCGAAATTCCCGCCCCGGTGAGGCTTACCGCGTGGCGGCTCTTGCAGAGTTCCTCGGAGAATCTGCGGTAATCATTCATATTTCACCAAAATGATTGAACTTTTTAGCTTTTTAGGGCCGATATCGTAGTGCCCCGAACCGGGGTTGTCAAGGCATTTAATATGGCCGCAAACCAAGGCCACGTGAGCAAATGCGCATCGGCGGCCCTCCGGCCGCTGCCGGCCGGAGGACGATTTCCGGGTACCGGGAACGGCTTAGCGGTAAATTTTCAACACCTGCCCGAGGCGGACCGTGGTGTTCTGGAGGTTGTTCCACCGGCAGATGTCCGGTTCGGCCGCGTCGTACTTTTCCGCAATGCCGCTCAGCGTATCTCCCCTGGCGACCTTGTGGAGAATGCACACCGGATGGTGTTCGGTCTTGATGAGTGCGATTTTTTTCTGGAAATCTTTTCCCCGGCCTTCGGGTACGTTCACCGTAAGAGCGCCGGCCGGCACGATGTCGGAGACCAGAAAGGGATTGAGCACCTTGAATTCGCGGTACGTGATGCCGGCGGCCTCCGCCGCCGCCATGACCGTTACGGGAACGGGCAGGTTGAGCGCGACCTTTTCCACGGCCAGGGGCTGGTAGCCCGCGCCTTTCGGCAGGTTGAACCCGTATTTTTGCGGGTGGCCGAGCACTTCCTTTATCGCCAGGATCCTCGGCACGTAGCGTTCCGTTTCACCGGGGAGCTTGAGGAAGTAGTAGCTTTTTACCTTCTGCCTGCGCAGTTCGTCCTGGACGCGCTTTTCTCCGCAATTGTAAGCCGCCAGGGCAAGTGCCCAGTTCTGGAAGGTCTCGTGCAGGTTTTCCAGGTATTTGAACGCCCCCTCGGCCGCCGCTTCGAAATCGTAGCGCTCGTCGACGGTCGCCGTCTGGTTCAGACCGAACCTGGCGGCGGTCGGAGATACGAACTGCCACGGCCCGGCCGCTCCGGCGGGGGAGAGCGCCGACACCATCAGGTCGCTTTCCGCCACGGCAAGATACTTGAGGTCGTCGGGGAGCCCCCTCGATGCCAGCTCCTTCTCCACCCACGGGAAGTAGCGTTCGGTTCTTTTCAGCCACAGGTAAACGCGCGCGTGGCTGTAGACGATCGACGTAAACTCCCGGTCGAACCTCTCCATGATGTCGGCCGAGCCGAGCGGGACCGGTTCTCCGCATAATTCCAGTTTATCCGGCACCGGATAGTAGGGAATCACCAGCACCTGCGGCGCCTGGACGGGCGGCTTGGAATCCACCTCGCCCCAGCCTCCTGCCCCCCAGAACCCCATCCATAAGACCGCCACCAAGAAAAGAATTCCGATCCTGCATTTTTTTTCAATCGCCATTACAAACCCCTCCCGGCCCCGAAACATCCTGTTGCAGGCACGAACCGAAAGCCCGGTGCTTACGATCTTCCGACCTTACCGGAATTACGGTCAAAAATCCAGACGCACGCAAGCCGCGCCCGCCGAAGATGAAAATCGGGATTTCCCGAGTGAAATGAACCTATTCCGGGATAAATTTCAACGCACATGTTGGACGGGAAATAATTGTTTAGTGATAATAAAGTTTATTCCCCATAGTCCCGATTTTTGGTGCATGGAATATGCGAAGGATTTCCGGGCAATTCATGATAGTGTGCAGCAGGCGTGCAAACGGCGCGAGACATCAACCAGGGGCAGGGCAGCGATGACAAAATACGTTCTGGATTCCGACCAGATCAAAACGCTGATCGAAAAGGCCATCGATCTCTTTATGGACTACCAGTACAGGTATGGATACGAAGAGCCCCGTGCGAGGTCGGAGACGGTCATGAAGATAATGGAAACACTGAGAACCATTAAGAAAAGATAAAACGGCCGCTCCGTCGGACTTGCAAGCCGCCCGCCCGTTTCCCCCGCTTAGCGGCTGTTTTTCAGTTCGGCCATCCGGGCAAGGAAACGGTCTTTTTCCATGAACTCCATCACCCGAAGGTCCCTTCTCTCCTCGCCGCCCGGTTTCAAAAAGAGCACGGTGGGTACCCCCACGATGTGGTACCGGCGCGCGATTTCCTCCTTCACGGGGTCCCCGCCCCGGGTAACGTCCACGCGGATGGTCACGAAATTGTTGTGAGCGTATTTGACCACCGCCGGATCGTGGAACGTCAGGCTTTCCATGTGCCGGCAGGGGACGCACCACTCGGCGGAAAAATCAACCAGGATGGGCTTCCCGGACTGTTTGGCCTCGTCCAGGACCTGGGGCGAGTAGGGCTGCCACTTTATGGCCGGGCCGTGCTGCTGGGTGAGCGGCCATGCCACGAAAACCGCGATCCCCACCGCCGCCAGCCCCGCGAGCTTTTTGATAACGGCAAACGAGGGAAATCCGGCCGTCGTCGAATCGACCCAGCCCAGATGAATCCCCGCCGCCAGGGCGGCCGCGGCCACCAGCGCCGTGCCCCAGGCCGGCGGGAGGACGCCCTTGAGATAATAGGCGGCCATGCCGATCAGCACCCATCCCATGAGCTTGCGCACCCACAGCATCCACTCTCCCGACCGGGGAAGCCTTTGGATCCTGCCCGACAGAAGTGCCAGCACGAAGAGCGGAAGCCCCATGCCCAGGCTGAGGCTGAAAAAGATAACGAAGCCGAACCACGGGTTGGCGGTTTTCGCCACCCACACCAACAGCCCCACCACGAAGGGCCCCACGCAGGGGGCGGCCACGAGCCCCATGGTGAGGCCGATGAAAAAACTCCCGAAATATCCGGCGTAGGTCTTGGCGGCCATCGCCGTGACGGACTGCGGAAGGCGGAATTCCCAGACTCCGAACATGCTCAGCGCAAACACCGTCAGGATGGCGGATACGGCCGCAAGGGTCAGCGGGTCCTGGAGAACGGTGCCGATGAGCCGTCCCGAAAGTGCGGCGAAGACGCCCAGCATGGAGTTCACCAGGGCAAGGCCGACGACGTAGACCAGGGCGTGGGCGGCAATGCCGGAGGTGTTGCCGGCGGCTCTTCCGCCGAAATAGGAAATGGTGACCGGGATGAGCGGGTAGACGCAGGGCGTCAGGTTGAGGGTGATTCCCCCCAGAAAAATCCCCAGGATGCTCCAGAGCATCGTCAGCAGGGAAGCGCTGGCTGCGGACGGTGCTGCGGGGGCTGCGGCCGGCGCGGCGTCGGCGGTCCCCGGAGAAACCGGTCCGGACGCCGCATGCAGGACGGCTTCGCTTCCCGCGCCGGGAAGCATCCCGTGGCCCGCGTCGGGAAACAGGCAGCCGGAAGCCAGCAAAACGATCAAACAGACAAAAGCTGCGGTGCGGAATTTCATCCTAACCTTCCACGGGCCTCGCCGGGGGAAGCCGACGGCCGGCATGCGGCCCCGGACGGCCCGGGTTTCCCGGTTGCTGTTGACTTTAAGACGCTTGTTTTATTTTCCCGGAAAGGCCGTCAGCCAACCATTTTCCGTAGTATTAACGACATGGGAGCAGCGCTGACTCCTTGGCCGGGAAAAGGATCTCCCTCCGACGCGATATTGCAGCCGGTCCGGCTGTTCTTGCGGCAGCGCCCGGAGCGGTGCCGACGCAGGGCATCGGGTACCGCGGACGGCTACAGGGGCAAAAACTGCGTCGGGAGCGGCCGCGACACCGATAAGTATAGTTACGGAAAGGATTTCGATAAAGAGGATTATGGAGGGACCTGAAGTCCGGGGGCAAAACGCAGGGGCAGGGGACCGGGCTGGAAACGAAAACCGGCTGAGTACCGGCGGCCCGGCCGGGGGTTATCGACGCATGTCCCTTATCTCGGTTACCGCGTCTTTTCCGTCCGGTCCCAGGATGCACGAGTAAGCATCGCAGCATCGGGACCAGAAACCGTTTTTCCGCTCTTTGGCAAATTTTGCGAAAAACTGGTCGGGAGGCCCGTAGTTTTCACGAATGACCTCGTCGAGCGCCTTCCTTACGCTCCCCAACTGTTCGCATTTCTCGAAAAGCTTTGCCATGAGGTCGTTTCGGGGGTGCGGCTGGTTGCCCGAAACGAAGTAGATCCAGAAAGGCAACGCCGTGTAGTCGGCCTCGTAGAGGTCCATCTTTATGTCCTTGAACATCTCGTCCACTTTGCACGTGCGGCTGACCCTTCCCCACACATACACTTCGGACCATGCCGCGGTGCCCTCGGTAAACCACGAGTAGGGTTCGTGAGGGGTCCAGCGTGTTTTATACCCGTAGGCATACTGGAGTTTGTGGAACAGTTCGTGGGCCGAGGTGGGTTTTCGTATTCCGGGCTGTTCCACCCAGGCGCGGGCGTTCAATTGAATGGGCGCATCCGGAGGATCGGCCAGCCCGTAGCAGTCCATGGTTCGAAATACGACGTCTATCCTGTTGTGGCCGGGGGGCATGTACGGTTTCCTGCCGAACAGGTCCACGTATTTCTTCCATGCGGTTTCCAGGTATCCGGCGGTTTCACGGATAATGGCCGGGTCGCTTATATTGTCCGGATTGAAGTTGCTTCTGCTGGTCCAGTGCAGCACGAAATGTGCCGTTTCCAGGCGGTTTTCGAACGGCTCGTCGCTGTTCGCGGCCTTGATGCCGAGGGTATTCGGCATGCCGGCGCAGGCCGTCATCGAAATCAGGACGAAGGTAAGAAAAACTGCCGAAAGCCGCCTGGTGCTGTTCATGGTACGTTGCCGCTCCTCTGGTTGTGTGAATATCTCGCGAAGCGTAGCCGTGCCGGTTGGATATTTGAATTGTAGCGATCCCGGCGCAAAATGCAATGGAAATGTGAAGTGGAAAGCTAAGTATTTTGGTGTCTTGTGAATTATCCGGCTAGAAATATGGAATAATATAGCTTCCGAGAAAAAACGCCCCCGCTTCGCGGAAGACGAAGCGGGGGCGGGATAAGGGAAAAAACGGGAGAACCGTGTGGAATCAAGCCTGGACTTCGAGAATTTCCATGTTGCGGACGCCCTTGGGCGTCTGGACCTTCACTTCGTCGCCTTCTTCCTTGCCGATGAGAGCTTTTCCCAAAGGAGATATCACCGAGATGGTACCGGACGGTACGTCGGCTTCATAGGGACCGACCAGCCGATAGGAGCTGACTTCTCCGGTTTCGAGGTCTTCGACGATCACCTTGCAGCCGAAAACCACTTTGCCGTCGACATCGCGGGGCAGTTCCGTAATCTGGGAGTTACCGATCTTTTCGGTGATTTCCTGGATACGGCCTTCGATCATGGCCTGCTTGTCCTTGGCCGCTTCGTATTCCGCATTTTCGGAAATGTCTCCATGTCCCCTGGCCTCTTCGATGGCCTTGATTACCCGCGGTCGTTCTTCCCTCTGAAGGCGTTGAAGCTCGATTTTCAGCTTATCGTAACCCTCTCTGGTGATGGGAATCCTGGGCATTCGCGCTCCTTTCTCTCTAAAAAATAAAACTGCGGTCTGATATGCCGCAGCGGGTTTTTACTCTGTATTTAAGATAACTTGTAAGAGCCGGATCGGTTCTGGTTTCGGCCGTCTTCCAACCGGAAGACCTAACCCCCCTTTAATGTTTGTTTCGTCCAGGGGCAACCGGAGCAGCCTGCCTGACGCAGCCTTCGATGCCCTGTATCTGGCAAGTATTATATATCAAAAATGAAAATGCTTGAGCATAAAATGGGCTCCGATCCGTATTTTTGCAAACGGGGCGTTTGGGAGGGCGCGAGTCGAATTTTGCGCCTCTTCCATTTTTGGGTTACCATCCGCGCCCTGTCTCGTGATAGATTGAGCGGTTGAAATCGTGATGCCGGGGCCGCTCACCCTTTGCGGTTCCGCGGAAGTATGATGCGGCCGTTCGGGCGGCCGCAGTCTGCGGCTGACCGGCCGCTCCCGCAGGTTGGCGCCTACCGCAATCATAAGGAATTGTCATGGGATTTAACCGGAAAGACCTCCTGGGAATCCAGGACCTGGAGGTGGGCGAAATCGAGCATATCCTGGAACAGGCCCGGATTCTCAAGGAAATAAATACCCGGGCCATAAAGAAGGTGCCCACCTTGAGGGGCAAAACGGTAGTCCACCTGTTCTACGAACCCAGCACCCGCACCAGGACCTCTTTCGACATTGCCGCAAAGCGCCTCAGTGCGGACACCTACTCCATAGCGGCCTCCACCAGTTCCATCGTGAAAGGGGAGACCCTGCTGGATACGCTCAAAAACCTGGAAGCCATGCACCCCGACATCTTCGTCGTGCGCCATTCGGCATCCGGGGCCCCGCACATGCTGGCGCGCAGGACGGACGCATCGATCGTCAACGCCGGAGACGGCATGCACGAGCATCCGTCCCAGGCCCTGCTGGACATGCTGACCATTCTCGAACACAAAGGACGGCTGGACGGCCTGAACGTTCTCATCGTGGGGGACATCACCCACAGCCGCGTGGCGCGTTCCAACATCTGGGGGCTGCAAAAAATGGGGTCGAAGGTCACGGTATGCGGACCGACCACCCTGGTTCCCCCGGACATCGAAGCCATGGGTGCGAAGGTGTGCTACCGGCTCGAAGAGTGCATTCCGGACGCCGACGTCATCATTGTGCTGCGCCTTCAAAAAGAGCGCCAGCAGCAAATGCTTCTGCCCTCGCTCCGGGAATACTCGACCTGCTACTGCATCAACCGGGACAGGCTTAAAAAGGCCGCCCGCGACGTGCTCATCATGCACCCGGGGCCCATGAACCGGGGGGTGGAGATCAGTTCCGAAGTGGCCGACGGGCCGTACTCGGTCATCCTCGACCAGGTTTCGAACGGGGTCGCCGTGAGGATGGCCGTTCTTTACCTGCTTGCGCAAAGATAAAAGCACACGGCGCCGGGCACCGGGGCGGTGCGCGGCCCTAGCGGAGCAAAAATGGAACCTATGGCGAATACGGGCTCTTTTCTTTTCAAAAACGGCAGGGTGCTGGATCCGTCGCGCGATTTCGACGGTGTCGCCGACCTGCTGGTGCTGGACGGCCGCATTGCGGAAATCGGCCCGCGAATCGAGCTGGGAAGCGACCTGGCGTCGGCAGTGCGTTCCATCGACGCCGGCGGGAAATGGATCGTTCCCGGCCTCATCGATATGCACGTCCACCTGCGCGAACCCGGGGAGGAATACAAGGAAACGATAGCCACCGGGACGCTGTCGGCGGTTTGCGGAGGCTTTACGGCGGTTGCGTGCATGCCCAACACGCACCCGGTAAACGACTGTGCCGCCATCACGCAGTACATTCTGGAGAAGGCGAAAGAAGAGGGCGCCTGCCGCGTGTTTCCGGTGGCGGCGATCAGCACCGGCCTCCAAGGCAAAAACCTGGCCGAATACGGCGACCTTCGGGACGCGGGAGCGGTGGCCGTCTCCGACGACGGCAAACCGGTGATGAACGCCATGCTCATGCGCCGCGCGCTCGAATATGCGCGCACGTTCGACCTGGTGGTGATCGGCCACTGCGAAGACAGCGACCTTTCCGCCGGGGGCCTCATGAACGAGGGGGCGGTGTCCACGCGCCTGGGGCTGCGGGGCATCCCGGCCGCGGCCGAAGAGGTGATGATCGCCAGGGACATCCTGCTCGCAAAACTCACCGGCGGCCGGTTTCACGTGGCGCACGTGAGCACGGAAGGTTCGGTGGAACTGGTGCGAAACGCGAAGGCGCACGGCATAAAAGTGACCGCCGAAACGGCCCCCCACTATTTTACCCTCACCGACGATCTGATCGCCGGGTACGATCCGGTCTACAAGATGAATCCGCCGCTCCGAACGGCCCGGGACGTCGCGGCCGTCAAGGCCGGCCTGGCCGACGGCACCCTGGACGTCGTCGCGTCGGACCACGCGCCTCACAGCGTGGTGGAAAAAGACGTCGAGTTCGAATACGCGCTCAACGGGGTCATCGGCCTGGAATCGTCTCTTCCGCTCATCTTGAAGCTGGTGCGGGACGGCGTGTTGAGCCCGCTTCAGGCGATTGCCAAGATTTCCTGCAACCCGGCGGCGATCCTCGGCGTTCCGTTCGGGACCCTCAGGACGGGGGCCGCGGCAGATGTAACGATAATCGACCCGGATGCCGACTATATTATCAATGTCAATAATTTTGCATCCAAGAGCAGGAATTGCCCCTTTCACGGACTGGAAGCCAGAGGCAGGGCGGAAATGACGGTGGTGGGGGGCCGAGTGGCTTTTTCCATTTTCCCGGACCAGGGAAGCTGAGACCATGACCGTTGAAGGAAACCCGGCGGCAAAAATACTGGTCGTCGACGATGAAAGCAGCATGCGCGAACTGCTCAGCCTGCTTCTCACCAAGGAAGGCTACGACGTTCAGTGCGCGGAAAACGGCCGCAGGGCGATTGAAATCCTTCAGAAGGGCCAATTCGAGCTGGTGGTCACCGACATTCGGATGCAGCCGGTAAACGGCCTGGAAGTGCTCAAGCAGTGCAAAGCCATCTCGCCGCGGACCATCGTCATCATGATTTCGGCCTTCGCCAGTACCGAACTGGCCGTCGAGGCCATGAACGAAGGCGCCTACGACTACTTTCCGAAGCCGTTCAACAAGGACGAAATCCTTTCGGTCATTGCTCATGCCCTCCAGCAGCGCGACACGGAAGAAGCTCCGCGGGAAGACCGCGAGGGGCCGCTCTACTTCGGGTGCCTGATCGGCGAAAGCCCTCCCATGCACCGGGTCTACGAGCTTATTCAGCGGGTGGCCAAAACCACCAGCAACGTGCTCCTGACGGGTGAGAGCGGTACGGGCAAAGAACTGGTGGCCAAGGCCATCCACCGGCAAAGCGCCCGGCACGACCAGCCCTTCATTGCGGTAAACTGCGGCGGAGTGCCCGAAAACCTGATCGAAAGCGAACTGTTCGGCTACCGCAAGGGGGCGTTCACGGGGGCTGCCAGCAACCGGAAGGGGCTGGTCGAAGCCGCCCAGGGCGGAACGCTTTTCCTGGATGAAATCGGCGAGCTTTCCCAGGTGCTCCAAGTCAAACTGTTGCGGCTTGCCCAGGAAAAAACCATCCGGATGATCGGGGATACGGCCGATATCGACGTGGACGTGCGAATCATTTCGGCGACGAACCGCGATCTCGAACAGATGGTGGTGGAAAAGACTTTCCGCGAAGACCTCTACTACCGCCTCAACGTTTTGCCGATAAGGATTCCCGCGCTTCGGGAACGCCCTGGCGACATCGTCCTGCTGGCCCAGTATTTCCTTTCGAAGTTCGCACGCGAATTCGGAAAAGACATTCGAAAGATTTCATCGTACGCCCTGGATATCCTGTGCAACTACGAATTTCCGGGCAACGTGCGGGAACTCGAACACATCATCGAACGCGGCGTGGCGATGGAATCTTCCAGGATTATCCTGCCGGACAGCTTCACCATCTCGGTGTATAAGCGCAAACAGCAGGACCGCGGCCCGGCCGCCGACCTGGTCGAAATTCCGGCCCAGGGATTCGACCTGGACCGCTATCTGGCCGACGCGGAAAAGCGGATGCTCCTCCAGGCGCTGCAACAGACAAACGGCGCCAAGCTGAAAGCCGCGCAGCTCCTGGGGATAACCTTTCGGTCCTTCCGCTACCGGCTGCTGAAATACGGCCTTGCGACCGAAGACGAGCTGCGCAATTCCGATGGCTGATACATTCCCGGTGTATTTTCTCCCGCCGCGAGGTTCCAGCGCGCGGGCGTTTGCGCCCGCCGCCCGCTTCGGGCCATAAAAAAATAAATCACGGGTGTTTTCTGAAAAAACCGATCTATTATAATCACAAGCCACCCATCTCGGTGGGGATGGACTGGAGGCAAGTGTCGAAAAACGCTTGACCTGCGGAGAAACTTCCAATAAACGGGACAGCATGCACAAAAGGGGTAGGTTTTATGGCTCAAAAAGATATGGATACGGATCAGATGATGGACGACTTCGAAGACGATTCCGGCCTGGAGTTCGAGCAGACCGACGAGCTCGATTTTACGGGGGATGACGACCTGCTGCTCGATGAGAGCGAGGACGACGACGATATCCCTTCAGTTCTCTACAAGGGCATCACGCGGCCCAAGACGGAAGAGGACTGGCGTCAATTGCTGCTGGAAGCCAGCAAGGAGGGCGTTCCCGAGTACAAGCTCTCGGACTCTTACCGGGAAGGGGCACTGCTGATGCATGTCGCTTTCGGACTGGGGGTCGTTTCGAAGGTGATCTCTCCGCGCAAGATGGAAGTGATATTCGAGAGCAGCAAAAAACTGATGGCGATGAATGTCGCTCCGCCTGCCGAAGCAGCCGCCTGAGCTTCCCGAACCTGTCATAGCGAGCCCGCCCCCCTGTCGACGGGGGGCGAGGTTATCGCCTGCGGTCCGCCTTGAATTCGCCGGTATTTCCGGCACCCTCCCTTAAAACTGGTAAATATCCGACTTCCCGTAACCGGTGCGCTTTTCCAGGACCTCCTTTACGGTCGGGAACAGGTCGAGGTTCGTGTGCGGCAGGAACAGGGACGCCACGAACTCGTTCATGAAATCGTGGTTCACGCTCAGCTCGAAATAGGTCATCCGGTTGGCGATGGCTTCCGCCTTGTGAAAGGCGTGGGTGGACAGGAGCGCGAGCCTGGCTCCCGCAAGCGAGCTGTTGCCGATGAACTGGATCCTGTCCTTGGGCAGGTCGGGAAGAAGGCCGATGAAGATGGCCTTTTCGATATCGAGATGCGCGCCGAACCCGCCGGCCACGTAGACTCTCTGGAGGTCGAAAAAGTCCATTTCCATGCTGTTCAGGAGCACCTTGACGGATGCCAGCACCGCCCCCTTGCTTTTAATGAGGTTGCTGATGTCGTCCTCGGTGATCACTATCGGCTGGTCGGACACCGTCTCGGACGGGAAGGCGATGATGAATTCCGGGGTGTCATCGACGACCTGCACCCTGGGATGATCGAAATCGATGAACTTGCCGCTCTGGTCGATGATGCCGG
>LUZZ01000243.1 GCA_001603845.1 Syntrophobacterales bacterium Delta_01
CTATTACTTAATTACTTGCTTTTTTGTTAGACTACCCCTGCTATCCGGGCCGTGCTGAACGGCCCAGCGAAAATCGCCTGTCAATTTGGATAGTGATAGTTTTACCAAACTACTATCTCAAATGATGAATGCAGGGGAATTGAATCGATTAATATGCAAGCACTTGAAAGCGCCGACGAAAGCACCCCGCAGATCCTGCGGCGTCATCGGATAGTCAACGGGCAAGGAGGGAATGGCAGTGGGAAAAAGCATGAAGGCTTTCATATACCAGGGCGTGGGAAAACCTTCCGAGGTGAGAGAAATCCCCGTTCCGGTACCCGGCCAGGGGGAACTCCTGGTCAAGGTTGAGGCTTGTGGAATCTGCGGGTCGGACCTGCATGCCGCCAAACATGGCTTTGCGGCACCAGGGAGCGTCATGGGGCATGAATATACGGGGCACGTGGTGGCAATCGGCCCGGGGGTGTCCCCGGACTGGAAAGAAGGCGACCGGGTGTTCGGCATCGGCGGGAAGCCCTGCCTTAAATGCCCCGTCTGCGAGCTCGGCAATTACATGGCCTGTCCGGACCTCATCATCCAGGGGTACGACCCCCGTTCGACCGGGGGCTACGCGGAATATACGCTCTGCATTGCCAAAGCTTCACTCAGGATACCGGATGGCGTCAACCTGATGGAAGCCGCCGCGGTCGAGCCTTTGTCGGTGGGACTGGCGGCCTGGAAGGTCGCGAATGTCGCTCCGGGCAGCAGCGTGCTGGTGATCGGCGGGGGGGTCATCGGGATGACCATCCTGCAGTGGGCGCGATTCTTCGGAGCGGTCGACGCCGGGATTTACGTGGTTCCGCGTGGCGGCCCGATCACATCGAGCCGGTTGGAACGCGCGAAGCAAAACGGGGCGACTGTTGTCATCGACGGGACCAACGAGGTCGATCCGGTAAAGATCGTCCAGGAAAAGACCGGCCGCCCGGTGTCCTATATTTTCGAATGCCTTGGCCTGCCGATACTCCAAAAGATCATCGACATGGCTCCGCATAATTCGCATGTCATTGCCCTGGGGGGCTGCATGCAGCCGGAACAGATTTCCTCGTTATCGGCAACGCTGAAGAGACTCCGTTTCAGTTTCTCATTCGCGTACGAGATCCCCAACGACCTTGCCTTCACGCTGCAGATGATGGCCGAAGGACGGATTTCCGGCAAATCGCTGATCACCGGCACGGTCGGTTTCGACCTGTTGCCTGATATTTTCAGGGAACTCATGGGACCGAGCGAGCACTTCAAGGTGATTCTGAAACCATAAAGAGGGGCAGCCGGCCGCGCCGCGGCAAAGACATGCAGGGGGCGTCTTTGCGAGACCGGCGAGGCAGGGGTTGATCGTTACTGAAAATGGTTGAGCTGGGTAAAAGAATTGTCGGTTCAGGACCGTGGGCCGTGCTGGTGATGCACGATTGGCTGGGAGACCATACGAATTACGACCTTATTCTCCCCTACCTGAACACACATGCTTTTACGTGGATATTCATCGACTTACGGGGTTACGGCCTGTCCCGCCATCATGCGGGGGACTTTACGTGTGCGGAAGCTACCGAGGACGTCATCTGCCTGGCGGACCGCCTGGGGATCGATCGCTTCCACGTCATCGGCCACTCCATGTCCTCGATGATGGCGCAAAACATCGCGACCTGCGTGCCCGAAAGGGTGCTCTCGGCGATTGCGGTCACTCCCCTGTCCGCTTCGGGGCTGAACCTGCCGGACGAGGAGGTCCAGCCCATGGGGGCTGTCGCAGGCGGCGGCTATCCGATCTTTGAAACCATGGCCCTCGGCTCCAAGGGACACTATAAGGATCGCTGGCTTGGAAAGATGCTCATCAATGCCCGATATCATTCAACTCCCGAGGCCAGAATCGGCTACATGAGAATGTTTCTGGGCACGGATTTCAGCGCCAGGGCGAGCGGCATCAGGGTTCCGGTGAGGGCGATTGTCGGTGAAAACGATCTGCCTCCTTTCCAGAAAGAAGCGGTGGATGATGCTTTCCGCAAAATTTACCCGGACTTTCAGCTCATCGAGTGCCGAAAAGCGGGACACTACCCCATGTTACAGTTCCCGGCCGTCTTTTCGTCCGACGTTCAACAACTCCTTTTCGGCGCCACTCCGACGCTGCACGAGGGTTCTTTTGAAACCGCTCGGGTCGGTGCACAAGGTCGCGGCTGATGTTCCGCCCCCGGCGGCGGACGCCCCCCGGATGGAGAACAGAAGGGGCATGGGGAACAGCGCATCGTTGCGGACAATGTATTTATTCCCGCACGACGCCGGCCGCTTTATGAGCTGCTGGTTTGAATAATGATTTTAAAACCGTGGGGTCAAATGGTCCAACCGCACATATTGACGATATCCGAGGGGCCATCCGACAGCACACACCGGGCGCGGGGATGCCGCAAGACACGGAGGATGGAAAAGCGATGGTGAGTGAAGACATATATCGGATGCTGGCCCGCAAGTTGGACTCGTTTCCTCATGGGTTTCCGGCCACGGAGAACGGCTTGGAACTCGATATCCTACGCTGGATTTTCACTCCGGCGGAAGCGGAAATCGCCTTCAACCTCTCCCCCTCCCCCGAGCCCGTCAGCGTGATTGCGGAGCGCCTTGGCAAATCGGAAGCGGAAATGGAAGCCATTCTCGACGATATGCGCTTGAAATGGCAGACTTTTTGCTTAGTGATCGACGGAAAGCACTGTTACCTGCTGCCTCCGTTCTTTCCCGGTTTTCATGAGGGACAGGTGGTGAGACCGGACAAACCGATCGAGGATCGAAAGCATTACACCACGATGTATGAGGAATATTATCCTCAACTCCTGAAAACACTGGGAGGATATGCTCCCGCGCTGACGCGCGTCGTGCCGGTGAGTGTCTCGGTGGAGCCGGGTCTCAAGATTCGCCGCATTGACGACGTTTTCCGCATAATCGAGAGCGCGAAATCCATCTTCCTGATGGAGTGCGTCTGCCGGAAAGAAAAGGCACTCTACGGCCAACCCTGCAAACATAGCCTTGAAGTCTGTATGGCGCTTTCCGACCAGGAGGAGATGCTTTCCAATTGGCCGTATGGAAGGGTCATTTCGGTGGAAGAGGCCATTGATGTCGCGATCAAGGCTGAAAAAGAGGGACTCGTCCATACGACTTACAATGCCGACGAATCGGGAATAACCTGCCTTTGCGCATGCTGCCCCTGTTGTTCGGGTTTTCTAAGCGGTCTGGCCAAATACAAAGCTCCCTATATGGTAACGCGAAGCAGTTTCACGGCCTGGATAGATGAGACCGAGTGTGAACGCTGCGGGGTTTGCGCCAACGAGCGATGCCCGATGGGCGCCATCAAGGAAGACGATGGCTACCGGGTCATCCCGGAGCGCTGCATCGGCTGCGGCGTCTGCACATCGACCTGTCCTACGGGGGCGATCAGGCTCGTACGCAGACCGGATTCCGAACTCGAATCGCTTCCGTCCGGCCTTGAAGACTGGGCGGTCAAGAGAATGGGCGAACGCGGGATGTAAAAGCGGGGCGCACCCGCAAAGCCGGGGCGCCTGTTTAATGTATAACGCCGCGCACGGTGCAGCCGCCGACCAGGAAGGATGAAAGATAAGGAATGCATGAAGCTTCAGTAATGAACAGGATCGTTTCCATAGCAACTCGCTACGCTCGCAAAGGCGGGGCCAGGAAAGTGACCAAGCTCGTGCTCCAAATCGGTCAGATGAGTGATGTCATACCGGATGCCCTCCGGCTTGTTTATCCGATGTGCACGGAGAATACCATGCTCGAAGGCGTCACCATGGAGATCGAGCCCCTTCCCGCAATGGGGAAGTGCAAGCAATGCGAGCACGTATACAACCTCCTTGAACATGAGTTCAAGTGCCCGAAGTGCAGCGGCGAGCAGTGGGAACTGCTGTCGGGCCGCGAGTTGCTGATAAAAGAACTAGAGGTCATGTGAGGCCCCGAAAGCTGTGTCATAGGAGACAAAATGTCAGAGGTAAAGCGGATCCAATATGCTGAAGGCGTGTTCAGCCTGGACGAACAGCAGGCAAAGGAGCTCCGCCTGAAGTTTGCACAAAGCGGAGTTCTCGTTCTGAACCTGGTGAGTTCCCCGGGATCGGGCAAGACCACTCTTCTCGAACGTACGATCACCGAACTGAACTCTGAGCTCAAGATGGCGGTGATTGAAGGCGACCAGCAGACGTCGCGCGATGCCGACCGGATCACAAAAACCGGGGTCCCGGTGCATCAGATCAATACGATTTCGGGCTGCCACCTCGATGCGGACATGGTGACGAAGGCTTTGGAATACTTCGATCTGAGTGAGCTGGACGTGCTGTTCATCGAAAACGTCGGCAACCTCGTATGCCCGGCCGCGTTTGACCTGGGAGAAGATTTTCGGGTGCTGATACTGAGCGTGACCGAGGGGGAAGACAAGCCTCTCAAGTACCCGAACATGTTCATGACTTCCCATACCGTCCTGGTCAACAAGAAAGACCTGGTGGAAATGCTCGAATTTAACCTGGACGAATGCCTCGGCTACGTCCGCAGAATCAACCCCAATGCAGCGGTGTTCAGCCTGTCGGCAAGATCGGGAGAAGGAATGGAACACTGGTATGCATGGCTGAAAAATGCCGTCGCGACCAAAAAAGCGAACAAAGCCAGCCCGGCGGCAACTGAGTAGGTAAAACGGTGCTGTAGCGGCCCCCTCTTTTCCAGGGGACAATGAAAAGGAGCTGTCGGCTCCACCCGAGGATTCCGCGGTTTCGCGGGACGAAGGGGATATTGCGCTCCATTCATGCGCGACGGCTGTTGACCGGGTTCAGTGCCCGCTGAACCGGTGTGTACGGGAGAAAAAGGGAGGGACCTGTGTGTGAAGCATGTTCAAGCCACATGGTTTTACAGACGCTCACTTTCGAGCAAATAGATAAAGTCGCGATCATCGGCCTCAACAGGCCCGCAAAGATGAACGCCATCAATAGCCAGTTGACTACCGAGCTGGACGGACTACTCGATCGCATCGCTTCGAACGAGGACATTTGGGCACTGGTCCTGAAGGGCGGCGAGAAGTTTTTCGCGGCCGGCGGCGACCTGGGAGAGATCAAGTATTTCAAGACCGTCGTGGACGGGTTCCGGTTTGGAACCCATGTGCAGAAAACCTTTTCGAAACTCGCCACCCTTCCACAGCCGACCGTAGCGGCGGTCAGCGGCCTGGCGCTAGGGGGCGGGTGCGAACTCTGCCTTGCATGCGACCTGCGTATCGTGGGGGAAAATGCCTCCTTCGGTTTTCCCGAAGTCAAGGTAGGCATTCTACCCGGAGGGGGCGGTACCCAACGCCTGTCACGGCTGGTAGGCAGCGGCAAGGCGAAAGAGCTTCTGTTTACCGGTGAGGCCGTCAATGCCCAGGAGGCCTTCCGTATCGGGCTCGTCAATCGCGTGGTCCCCACGGAATCGGTTCTCGAAGAAGCGGTGGCTTTCGCCGAGCGCTTGGCGGGACGACCGCGTTTCGGCCTGCAAACCATTAAGAAGCTGGTCAACGAAGGCATGGAAATGGACCTTCATTCGGCCCTGGCTTACGAAACGCGCTGTCTTGCCAGCCTGTTCGGTACCGAAGACCAGATAGAAGGTATGAGCGCTTTTGCCGAGAGGCGCAGCCCCACATTCAAGGGACGATAGCGCTTTCATGAAACTGTAATGCCGGCCCGCCGGGCGGCGATTTTGATTAAATATTGAGTGCATACAGGAGGAGATAGTAACTCATGCGTAACGACAGGGATTTAGTAATCATTTCCGGGTGTCGGACTCCCATCGGGAAGTTTGGAGGACAGTTCAGGGGTTTGCGGGCCTACCAGCTCGCGGGGATTGCGATGGAGGAGGCCATCCGGAGAGCGGGTATCCAAAAGAATATGATCGACGAGGTGATCGTCGGAGACTGTATACAGGTAATTGACGAGGCAAACACCGCACGGACCGCGTCTCTTTCGATCAATATCCCGGTGGAGGTCCCGGCGTACACGATCCAAAAGCAGTGCACGTCCTCGATGCAGGCGCTTTCATCCGCCAGGTCTCAAATCCTGCTGAACGAGTCCGACATCGTGCTGGTGGGCGGAACGGAATCCATGTCCACCGCCCCGTACCTGCTTAAGACCGCCCGTTGGGGGCAGCGGCTCAACCACGGCGAAATGACCGATTCCGTCTGGGAACTTCTTCACTCCGGGAGCAATCTCCTGGGAGACACGATCATCATGGGGGAAACCGCCGAGCGACTGGCCGACAAGTTCTCCCTCACCCGCGAAGAGCAGGACGAGGTTGCGCTTCGAAGCCACAACAATGCGGAAGCCGCGATAAAGACGGGCAAGTTTAAGGAAGAAATCGTTCCCGTGCTCGTCAAGGGATCGAAGGGCGACAAACTCGTCGATACCGACGAGCATCCGCGGTTCGGACTCAAAATGGAAGATCTCTCGAAACTCAAGCCCACTTTTCGCAAAAACGGGACGGTGACCGCGGGGAATTCTTCCGGGCTGAACGATGGAGCCTGTGCCGCCGTAGTGATGGCCCGCTCGAAGGCAAAAGAGCTGGGACTGAAGCCCCTGGCGCGCGTAGTTGCCCAGACGAGCGCCGGCGTTCCGCCTGACCTGATGGGCCTGGGGCCGGTGCCCGCCACCAAAAAACTCTTTGAAAGAACCGGAATGACGGTGGACCAAATCGGCCTCTGGGAAGTGAACGAAGCTTTCGCGGCCGTGTTTCTCACCTGCGAGAAAAATATCGGCTTCGACCGGGAAAGGGCCAATGTGAACGGCAGCGGCGTCGGCCTGGGCCATCCGGTGGGCTGCACCGGCCTTCGGCTCGTGATCACTCTTCTCCATGAAATGCTCCGCAGGAACGAGCAGTACGGGATCGCAACCCTTTGCGCCGGCGGCGGAATGGGAATGTCAACGCTTGTGGAGCTGGAAGCCTAGCAGCCAGGCCGGTTATTGATTTGGGGAGCTGAAGATGAATATCAAAAAAGTGGGTGTTGCCGGTTTTGGGCTTATGGGTGCTGGAATCGTAGAGGTGTGCGCCAAAGCCGGCTACGACGTCGTGGTGCTTGAGGCCGAGGAACGCTTCCTCAAAAGCGGATTCGAAAGACTGGACAAGAGTCTCAACGGTGCCGTGTCAAGGGGTAAAATCCAGATCTCCGAGGCGGACGCCATCAAGGCGCGCGTCCGGGGGACCACGTCGGTGGAGGATCTTGCCGACCGCGACTTTATCATCGAGGCCATCATTGAAAACCCGGAGCTGAAGCGTCAGCTCTTCGCCAAACTTGACGCAATCTGCCCCGCACATACCATCCTGGCATCGAATACCTCCTCCATGCAGATCATTGAACTGGCTGCCGCCACCAAGCGGGGAGATCGTTTCGTCGGGATGCATTTTTTCAACCCGGTACCGACCATGAAATTGGTGGAAGTGGTACGCTCGATCCAGTCCAGTGAGGAATCGATGGCCATTGCGATGAAATTCGGCGAATCCCTGGGCAAGAGACCAATTATGGCCAAGGACGGGGCGGGTTTCGTGGTAAACCTTCTTTTGGTCCCCTATCTTCTCGACGCGATAAGGGCGCTGGAAAAAGGTGTCGCCACCAGGGAAGACATCGACACCGGCATGATGCTGGGCTGCGGGTATCCCATGGGGCCTTTGACGCTCCTGGACATGGTGGGCCTGGATACCGTCTATTTCATCACCCACATCATGTTCGATGAATTCAAGGACCCCAAGTACTCGGCGCCGCCTCTCCTGAAGCAGATGGTGGCAGCCGGCTATTACGGGAAAAAAAGCGGCAGGGGTTTTTACGACTACAGCAGGAAATGATGGACGGCCCCCTTCGGGAGGGGGCTCCATTCCCTGCCGTAGGACACGGTCGCATCTATATGCCGGACATGATCGGTTGTCGCGTGGATGTTCATGAAACGATATCGCTGGGGCCGGGAGCTTCATTCGAGAAGCTCGGCGGTCCAGCGGTGATACAAAGGGGTGATTGCAATGTATGAAGATCTGCAGGGCAAAGTTGCTATAATCACGGGAGCGGCAAGGGCAAACGGAATCGGGCAAGGGATAGCCAAACGGTTCGCAAGGGAAGGATGCCGAGTAGTCGTTGCGGACGTCGCCATGAATGACCTCGATCAGCGGAAGAGCGAAATCGAAGCGATGGGGGTGGAATGCCTCGCCGCCCGGTGCGACGTTACGGATGAGGCCAGCGCCCAGGCCATGGTCGATGCCGCAGTCCAGAAATTCGGGCGGGTAGACATTCTGGCCAACAATGTCGGCGGCGCCATGATGAACCAGGTCGGACCGGTCATCGAGATGAACAGCGCGGCGTGGGATTCGGCCATGGCGCTCAACGCAAAAGGGACCCACCTGTGTTCGAGGGCCGTTGCAAAGCAGATGATCGCACAGGGCCAGGGGGGAAAGATCGTCAATACCTCCTCCCAGGCGGGCATACATCCCGAACCCGGCATCGGCCTCTATTCGTGCGCCAAGGCTTTGATCAATCAATACACCAGGATACTGGCCATCGAACTGTCTCCGCACAAAATCAACGTAAACGCCGTGCTGCCCGGAACCATCATGACGGACAAGCTCAGAGAGGTCCTTGAGGGGCTGAGCGGCATGAAAAATGCCTCCGATGAGGAATTGGGCAAACTCCTGCCGCCGATTCCGTGGGGAAGGCTCGAAACGCCCGACGATGTCGCCTCGGCAGTCGTATGGCTCGCCTCCAAGCAGTCGGATTATATTACGGGAGAATGCCTCCTGGTGACCGGCGGGCAGACGATGGATTAATCCGGGTTTTCACGCATCCGCCGTTTCGGATCGATATCGAGTCTTGAACTTAGCTCCGCCTGAATCCTCTGTTCCGCAGAGGGGCGCTGAACGAACAGCGTCGGGCGGTTGTCATGAAAATTAGAAAAGGGATCGGTGATGGTCAAAGAAGCGAAGACTCCGAAAAAGTCAACGACGACTTTGGACAAAGAGACACTGCTGAAGCTGTACAAAAATTTGGTTCGCTCCCAGGCCTTCGACCAGTGCTTTATCCGCAGGATCCAGGCAGGCGACCTGCTGGGCTTTTATCATGAAGGGGCGGGAGGGTACGCGCCGCCCGTCGGCGTGTGTTCGCTGCTGCGCAAGGATGACATCCTGTGGCCGCACCATCGTCCGCACGGCATCCCGCACATGCTGAGTAAGGGCATCGACCTTAAGTACTACCTGGCCGAGCACACGGGGAAACAAACCGGCTGCTGCAGCGGCCGCGCCACTTTTCATTTCTCGTTTCCCAAGGACGGCGTTTTCGGGTTCTCGGGCGTCGTCGGCGCGGGATTTCCGCAGAGTGTCGGCTGGGGCCTGGCATGCAAGAAGAACGGGCAGGGCCAGATCGTGGTCAACGCCTGCGGCGACGGCGGCCAGAACCGCGGGACCGCTCACGAAGCCATGCTGATGTCCAGCCTGTGGAAGCTGCCCATTGTATATCTGGTCGAAAATAACGGGATGTCCATATACTCCACCTTCGAGGAAATGTCTCCCACGGAGCACATCATCGACTGGGCCAAGGGGTACGACGTCCCCGGCGTAGTGGTTGACGGCCAGGACGTCATTGCAGTGGCGGAAGCGGCGATCGTGGCGATCGAACATGCACGCAGCGGCAAAGGGCCGTACATGATCGAGGCAGAGACGGTGCGCCTGAGCTGCCACGCCACCGGTTTCCCGGACCTGCTACACTACGAACCACGTTCTCAGGAACTCATAGACAAGTTAAAGGAGCGCGATCCGATAGCAATTTGCCGGGAGCGTTTGCTTGCTGAAGGAATTTTGACTCAGGCAACGGTAAAACAGATAGATGAAGAAGCGGAAAAGGAAATAGAGGAAGCGGAGAACTTCGCCGAAGAAAGCCCTATTGCCGATCCACTCGACTTTAGCGATATCAGCAAGCTTGTCTACGCTGAATGAGACAAAGGAGGAAATCCGTGAGAGAGCTCACGCTGCCTGAGGCAATTCGCGAAGCTTATATAGAAGAAATGAAGGCCGACAGCAAAGTCTTCATGGTGGGGCAAGACGTGCGTGGTGGAGCCTGGCCGAGCACGGGCGGGTTGGTGCAAATGTTCGGCGAAGACCGCATCCTCGACACTCCGATTTCGGAGACGGCGATGTTCGGCGCCGCTTTCGGCGCCGCCATGATGGGCTACCGGACCATCGTAGACTTCATGTTTGCGGGATTGAGCTACGTTGCGGCCTCGGAAATCCTGCAACAGGCCGCTCAATACTATTTCCTTCACGGCGGCCAAGTCCCGGTCCCGATTGTCATAACGGGAGTCGCCGGCGGCGGCGGCAAGCTGGCCAATGAACATTCCATGACGCCCAACGGCTTGTTCCTGCACCATCCCGGGATCAAGGTCGTTTTTCCGTCCACTCCCTATGATGCGAAAGGCCTCATGAAGGCCGCGATCCGGGACAACAATCCGGTGGTCATGTTCTGGCACGTGGCCGCCATTGCGGAAAAAGGTCCCGTTCCGGAGGAGGAATATATCATTCCGCTGGGAGTGGCGGAGGTGAAGCGCGAAGGGGCCGACGTCACCGTCGTTGCGACAGGCCAGGTGGTGAAATGCGCACTGGCGGCGGCCGACGCGCTCGATGGGGAAATCAGCGTGGAGGTCATCGATCCGAGGACGTTGGAGCCGCTGGATCTGGATGCGATCCTGCGTTCCCTCGAAAAGACGAACCGCCTGGTGATCGTCGATGAGGATACGGAACGCTGCGGGTTTGCAAGCGAACTCATGGCACAGGTTGTCGAGAAAGGATTTGACCTGCTGGATGCTCCCATGGTGCGGGTGTGCAATCGGAATCTTCCCATACCGGGCGGATACCTCGAACCACTGGTGCTCCCGAATGTGGACAGGGTTATAGCGGGAATTCGCGAGGTTACGGCCTAGGGGAGGCAGGAAGATGGCTCAAAAGGTAGTGATGCCCAAGCTGGCTATGGGGATGAGCACCGGCACGGTGACGTCCTGGAAGTTCGCTGAAGGGCAGTTTGTGGAAAAAGGTCAAATACTGCTCGTAATCGAGACCGAAAAGGTTTCGTATGAAATAGAAGCGTTGAAGTCCGGGTACCTGCACATAGTTATTCCCGAGGGTGAAACGGTCCCCGTAATGACGATCATCGCCTATCTTGCCGCAAATGAAGAGGAATTGGCCGGTATGGCCGGCACATCCGGCGGATCGGCCCCGGCCCCCGAGTCCAAGACGGCAGCAGCCGCGGAACCCCCGCCGCAGATCCAGGAGGAAGCCGCTCCTGCAAGCCAGGGGGACCGCGTCATTGCCTCTCCTTTGGCCAAAAAACTTGCCAAAATCAACGACATCGACCTGAAGCAGGTTTCAGGCACGGGGCCTCACGGCAGAATCGTCAAAGACGATGTCATGGCCGCCGTTGAGACCCGCAAGGCGGCTCCCGCCGCCGAAGCCGCGCCCGTGGCGGCTCCTCCCGCGGAAGCTCCCGCCCTGGAGGGAAGACCGAGGGTCAAAGCCGTCGTTCCGGTCAGAGGAATGCGCAAGGCTATCGCCGATTCCATGATGAAGAGCCTTAGAGAAGCGGCTCAGTTAAGTTTCACCATAGAGGTCGATGCGACCGAACTGGTCCGGCTGCGACAAAGCCTTGTGGCCAAAGAGAAAAAACTGGGAATCCGCGTTTCCTACACCGATATCCTGGCGCTGGTATTCGTACGTGCCATTAAGAATGTACCGATCGTCAACGCGTCGCTCATCGGCGAAGAAATCCTGGTGTGGGACGAAATAAATCTGGGCATTGCCATCGCCACCGAAATCAACGAGTACGAATGCGGTCTTCTCGTTCCCGTTGTGAAGAATGCCGGGTGCAAGTCCCTGCTGGAAATCAGCCGGGAAATCAAAGAACTGACCGGCAAGGCGCGCGAAGGGACTCTATCGCTGGAGGACATGCAGGGAGGCACGGTCACCCTGAGCAGCGCGGCTTTCGTGAAGCTGTCCGGTTCGAGCCCGATTCTCAATCCCGGCCAGGCGCTTCTGATCCAGCCCGGTCCGATAACCGACAAGCCGGTGGCGAAGGACGGAGAGGTCGTTGTCCGGCCGATCCTGACGATCAGTTTTACTTTCGACCACCGGATCGCCGACGGGATACCGCTCGGAAAGTTTGCAAAGTATGTCACGGATTTCTTGGAAGACCCCGAACTGCTGCTCTAAGAAGGCATGTATCTGTGCTTGTAAGCTGCCATCGACTGGGGGTCTTTCCTCATCTCTCGCCATGCCTCACCCCGCAACGTGTTGCAGGGTGGGGATTCCCCGGGTGCAGAAACCCCGTGAACGGGAAGAGTAACCGTGCTCGCGCGTAATAGAGTTGAAGTGCTTGATTTGGGTCTGCAAGGCTACGGCCTGACGCTGGAGAAGCAAAGAGATCTTGTGAAGAGCGTCCAGGCCGGGGAAGCACCCGACCACCTGATCCTGGTTGAACATCACCCCGTGATCACCATCGGGCTGAGGGGTACGGATACCGACCTGCTCGCGACGGAGGATTTTTTTCGGAAAAAAGGGGTCGAACTCTACCGCGTGGAGCGGGGAGGGAAAGCGACCTATCACGGCCCCGGGCAGTTGGTCGCCTACCCTATACTCAAATTGCAGGTCAAAGACCTTCACCTTTATGTGCAAACCCTGCTGGGGAGCTTTGCGGCACTGCTCTCGGAGTACGGGCTCGAACCTGAATTGAAGAAGGGGGAACCGGGACTCTGGGTTCGTGGACAGAAGATCGCCAGTCTTGGCGTGGCGGTGAAAAAGTGGGTGACCTACCATGGCGTCGCGCTCAATGTAAACACGGATCTTGAACCTTTTTCATGGATCGTGCCCTGCGGGAAACCGTCCGAAAAGATCACTTCCATGCAGAAGGAACTGGGACGGCCCCTCGATCTTGCCCGGATCAAGCAACGCTTTGTGACTCTCTTCCGATCATATTTCGGTTACCCGGAAGACGATCAGGCCGGCAAGCCGTCCTGGCTGACGATGGCGTCACCCGATTTTGCTGCAGTGGAGCGAATGAAGGACCTGCTCGGCACGCAAAAGCTCAGCACCGTTTGCCAAAGCGCCCGGTGCCCCAACCTGGGTGAATGTTTCGGCCGGGGTACCGCCACTTTCATGATTCTGGGTGCAAGGTGCACGAGAGGGTGCCGTTTTTGTGCCGTTGAAAAAGGCGTCCCGGAACCCCTCGACCCGGAAGAACCCGAGCGCGTTGCAATGGCTGCCGAACGGCTGGGCTTGAAATACGTGGTGGTCACCTCCGTAACGCGGGACGATCTGGCCGATGGGGGAGCGGAACAATTCGCACGAACGATTCGGTGCATCCGAAAGCAATCGCCGCATGCCTCCGTCGAGGTCCTCATTCCCGATTTCAAAGGTGACAGGAAAGCATTGGAAACGGTCTTCGAGGCCGGTCCGGATATGCTCAACCACAATATCGAGACGGTTCCGCGCCTCTATAAGGCGGTCCGTCCCCAGGCGGAGTACCGGCGCTCCCTGGACGTTCTCAAAGGGGCCGCCGATTTCGGCCTGCGAGTAAAATCCGGCTTGATGCTCGGGCTGGGTGAACGGCCGGAGGAGGTCCGCGAGACCCTGCAGGACCTCAGGGAAGCCGGGTGCGAGTACCTGACCATGGGGCAGTACCTGGCCCCCTCGGCCGACCATGTGCCCGTCGCCCGCTACCTTACGCCTCGTGAATTTGCGGATTATGCACGGGAGGCCCGCTCACTGGGGTTCGAGGAGGTATCGGCCGGCCCGCTCGTCCGGAGTTCTTATCGTGCCGAGAAGATGGCCGGTTGCG
>LUZZ01000244.1 GCA_001603845.1 Syntrophobacterales bacterium Delta_01
CTCCTTTTTGATGCGCTTGACGAAGGCGGGGATAAAATCGAAAAGATCCGCCACCACCCCGTAGCTTGCGACGTCGAATATGGGGGCGTGGGGGTCCTTGTTTACGGCCACGATGATCTTCGAGCCCTGCATGCCCACCAGGTGCTGGATGGCCCCCGAGATCCCGACGGCCATGTAGAGCGAGGGAGCGACCGTCCTGCCGGTCTGGCCCACCTGGTGGGAGGGGGCGATCCAGCCTTCCTCGACGGCCCCCCGTGACGATCCCACGGCGCCGTTTACCAGTTGGGCGAGTTCTTCGAGCAGGGCGAAATTTTCTCCCTTGCGGAGCCCCCGGCCGCCGGACACAATGACGTCGGCCTCGGTGAGCCGCGCCGTCTGGTCCTTTTCCGGGATCACCTCCAGGACTTCGACCCGGCCGGTAAAACACTCGCCGGGAAGGCTCACGGCCTCGATGCGCCCCTCCCGCCCTTCGAGCCGAATCGGCTTCATCACCTTGGGGCGAACGGTGGCCATCTGCGGCCGCCGGTTGGGGCAAATGATGGTGGCCATGATGTTGCCGCCGAAAGCGGGGCGCGTCTGGAGCAGCAGCCCTTCGGGGCTCACGTCCAGTTCCGTGCAGTCGGCGGTGAGGCCCGTCTGGAGCGACGCCGCCACGCGGGGAATGAAGGAGCGTCCCATGCTGGTGGCGCCGGCCAGCAGCGCTTCCGGCTTCTTCTGCCGGATCAGCTCCGTCAGCACCTTCGCATAGATCTCGTCGGTGAAATGGGCAAGCTCCGGCCGGTCCACCACGTAGACCGTGTCCGCGCCGTAGGCGGTAAGCTCGCGGGCGGTTTCCTCGCCGACGTCGTGCCCCAGCAGCACGGCGGCGAGTTCCACCCCCAGCTTGTCGGCCAGGACGCGCCCGGTGCTCAGGAGTTCGTGGCTCACGTTGTGCACCACCCCTTCCCGCCACTCGGCGTAAACCCACACGCCCCGGTAGCTGGAAAGGTCCTGTGCGGGACCCGACCCCACTTCGGGCAGCGAAATCGCCCCGAACTCGCAACTGTCCACGCAAATGCCGCAAAGCGAGCAGTCGTCCGAAACCTCTATGTCGTTTTCACGGAGCGTGATGGCGCCCATGGGGCATGCGTCCGAGCACACCCCGCACACGGTACATTTTTTCTTATCGACAAGTGCTTTCATATTCCCGGCACCCTGGATTTCTTGAGATAAAGCAAGAGCTGTTCGGCCTGTTCTTCGACGCTTCCCTCGATCTGCACGCGGTCGGACCGCTTGGGAGGGCTGAAAACGCGCACCACCTGCGTAAACGAACCGCAAAGGCCCACGCGGTCGGGATCGAGCCCCAGGTCCGCGACCCCCCACGCCGGGATTTCGGCCTTTTTGGCCCGCATCTTGTGCCGCAGCGACGGCACGCGGGGCTCGCCGATCTCCTTGATGACGGTCATGAGGGCCGGCATGGGAAGTTTCCACACCTCGGTGCCTTCGTCCGTCTGGCGCACGACCTTGAAGCCGCCGTCCAGCATCTCGATTTTTTTAATGAACGTGGAGTAGGGAAAGTCGAGCAGCGCGGCCATCTCGGGGCCCACCTGGGCGGTGTCGCCGTCGATTGCCTGCTTGCCGCAAAGGACGAGGTCCACGTCGCCCATCTTGCGGATCGCCGCGGAAAGAGTGGTGGAAGTGGCCCAGGTATCGGAACCCGCGAAGGCGCGGTCGCTCAACAGCACCGCGTCGTCCACACCCAGCTCCAGCGTAGTCCGGAGCGCTTCCGTGGCCTGGGGCGGCCCCATGGTGAGCGCGGTCACACGGGCGCCGTTTCCATCTTTTATCTTGAGGGCCGCTTCGACGGCAAACATGTCGAACGGATTGACGATACTCTCTACGCCCTGCCTCACCAGGGTGTGCGTATCGGGGTCGATGCGCACGTTCTTGGTGTCCGGAACCTGTTTGATACAGACAACTATGTGCATGCTGGTCCTTCGGTGCTGCGTTGCGGGCACCCCGTTGCCGGTCCGGCCGGTGCCCAAGCTCCGGCTCGGGAACCGGTACCGCGGGAGGCTCCTGCGGCCTTGCGCGCCGCCGGCCGCAACCGCGTGCCCGCTGCGGTCGTTAAAAGAACGTTTCCTTCAACCGGCTGTATTCCTTGTTGAGTTCCTGGCCGATGATGTTGCGCTGGATTTCGTTGGTGCCCTCGTAGATCTGGAGGATCTTGGCGTCGCGCATCATCTTCTCCACGGGGTAGTCCTGCATGTAGCCGTATCCGCCCAGCACCTGCACGGCGTTGGTGGCGACTTCCATTGCCACGTCGGCGGCGTACATCTTGGCCATGGCCGCCACCTTGCTCACGTCGTGCGGCTCGCTGTCCATGTACCGGGCGATGCTGTAGATCAGGGCCCGCGCCGCCTCGGTCTTGGTGGCCATGTCGGCGAGCTTGTGCTGGATGGCCTGGAAGCTGATGATCGGCTTTTCGAACTGCACCCGCTTGCGGGCGTATTCCACCGCCAGGTCCAGCGCCCCCTGCGCCAGACCCACGCCCAGGGCGCCGATCCCCGGCCGCGACTTGTCAAAGGTTTTCATGGCGACGATGAAGCCCATCCCCTCGCGGCCGATCAGCCGGTCCTTGGGGATGCGGCAGTCCTGGAAAAGCAGTTCGCGGGTGGCGGAGGCCCGGATGCCCAGCTTTTTTTCCTTCTTCCCGAAAGAAAAGCCGGGATCGCCCGTTTCCAGCACGAAAAAGCTGGCCCCGCGCGCCCCCTTGGAGCGGTCCGTGATGGCCAGGACGGAATAGATTTCGGCTTCGCCGCCGTTGGTGATCCACTGCTTGGACCCGTTCAGGATATAATGGTCGCCGTCGCGGACGGCCGTGGTCTGGATGCCGGAGACGTCGCTTCCCGCACCGGGTTCCGTCAGGCCGAAGGCGGCGAGCTTGCTGCCGCTGGCGATCTGCGGCAGGTATTTCTGCTTGAGGTCCTCGCTTCCGAAAAGGAGGATGGGGTAGGCCCCCAGGCCGCTCGCCGCAAAGGACGTGGCGACCCCGATGCACGCTTCCCCCAGCTTTTCGACCGCCAGGCAGTTTTCGAAAATTCCCCCGCCCATCCCCCCGTACTGCTCGGGAATGTAGAGGCCGAAAAGGTCGGCCTGGGCCAATATCTTCATGATCTCCCAGGGGAATTCCTCGTTTTCGTCCAGTTGTGCCCGAACCGGCCGTATCTTCTCCCTGGCGATCTGGGCGGCCAGTTCCTGTATCATCTGCTGTTCTTCGGTCAGGAAGTAATCCAAGACACTCTCCCTTTTAACGGATGTCGGGTATTGGATGGCGTCCGTTTTGCGCCCCGGTCCCTCTACTTGCGTTCCGTGAACCCCCATTTTTTCTTCAGGTTCTCGAAGATGAGAAGGGCGTTGAAATATCTGAAGTCGGCCAGGGCGCTGTCCCGTTCGAGTTCTTCGGTCATCCTGGCGCAGATCCGGTCGACGGCCATGCGCTGCGTGGCCAGTATGGCGCTGCTGATGGCCGTGCTCTGCGACCTGCCGTGAGCCACCACCACCGGTTTCGGTATGCCGAGCAGCGGGGCGCCGCCCACGTTCTGGTAATCGTAGCTGCGCCGGATGGCCTCGATCGCCGGGCGAAACTCCCGCAAGCCTTCCGGAGTGCTCCAGTCGGCTTTTTGCCCCAACTTGCGGAACAGGCTCTCGGAAATGCCCTCATAGGTCTTCAGGACGATGTTTCCCACAAATCCATCGCAAATGATGGCGTCCGTCAGGCCCTCAAAAATATCGCCCGGTTCGATGTTGCCGATAAAGTTCAGCCCCGATCTACCGAGCATCGAGAATGCGCGCTGGACGATCTTGTTGCCCTTGGCGGGCTCCCGTCCGATATTGAGCAGGCCGATCCGGGGTTTTTCCAGTCCCTTGGTTACCTTGAGGTAAATATGGGCGAGCACCGCCGACTGGGCCAGGTGCACGGCCCCCGCCTGCGAATGCGCCCCGGCGTCCAGCAGCAGGGAGCTTCCGGTTTCGGTCGGGATAAAAACGGCCAGCGCCGGCCGCCTGAGCCCCGGGAAAACCCCGACGCTGTGCTTGGCGCTGGCCACCACCGCAGACGTGTTGCCGGCACTCACCACGGCGTCCACTTCGCCGTCGGCGAGCATGCGCATCGCAATGCTCAGCGACGAATCCCGCTTCCTGCGGATGGCAACCGGCCCGGGTTCATCCATGCCGATTACCTGCGGTGCGTGAACGACTTCCGGAGCCGGCCCCCCGGGAATTTTCGCCAGAGCTTCCCGAACGGCCTGCTCGTCGCCGACCACAACCAGGTCCGCCGAGCAGTGCGACCATGCCAGAACGGTCCCTTCAATCACCGCTGCGGGAGCGTGATCTCCGCCCATGGCGTCTATCGCTATTTTCATTTTCCGTTTGTTTGCCGGCTGGGGTCTGTTGTTGGCTGCCGGGGCTGCGGATGTCTTTGCATCTCGGGTATCGGACATCCGCATTCCGGAGCCGCCTATTCTTCCTCGAGTTCCAGCACGAGGCGTCCGTTGTAGTAGCCGCAATTCGGGCAGGCCCGGTGGGCCAGGCGCGTTTCATTGCACTGCGGACAGCGCGACAATGCCGGGGTGGGCACCCCGTGGTTGGCCCTCCGCTTGTCGCGTCTGGCTTTGGAAGTCTTTCTTTTGGGTACACCCATTGTTTAGAACTCCTGGTTTAAATTGGGCCTCATCGAGGCCTCCCCCCGCCCGAAAACGCCGCGGGGGCTGCAAAAGTCACCGTTCATCGGTTTTGAAACCGGGCAGCCCGGCCTTGATCGAAGCAAGCTTGGTGAAGGGCGATCCCTTGGCGTCCGACTTGCACCGGCAGGCCTCCTCGTTCAAATTCACGCCGCATCGCGGGCAGATTCCCTTGCACTCCTCCGAACAGAGCACCTTGACCGGGAGGGACAGAAATATCTGTTCCGCGACCAGTTGGTCAATATCGATCACCTCGCCGTCGAAAAATTCGTGCAGCAACTCGTCGGCTTCGAGTTCCTTCTCGTCCTCGCGGGCGTCCGGGTCTTCCTCGACCAGGTACACGTCCACCCGCTCGTCGATGGGGTAGGAAAAAACGCTCAGGCACCTGTGGCAGGTAACGTCGAGCGCCCCTTCGATCCTCCCCTCGACCCGTATGTGGTCCGTGCGCCGGTTCACGTCCAGGACGACGTTGATCGGGCGCGACAGCTTGATGCCGAACGGGTCGTCGGGCGGCACGAACTGTTCCAGTTTTTCCTGGTCCCAGTGGAACCGGAGAGTACGCCCGGCCTCCGGAATTTCATCGACGCGAATGAGCATGGTTCCCCATCATCCAACTAGATATAAACATTCAAGTATAAATATAATGGCGAAGCTGTCAACCAATTTTCGGGACGGAGGACGGAAGACAGAAGGCAGGGGAAAAGCAGGAGACCTGCCGCCCGCTCCCTGCGGCGCGCGGGAACGGGCAAATCATTCCCCAAGCCGGGTGCCGAGGCAGGGGCTTTATTTTCGGACAAAGGTCCATGCCGAGGCGGGCTCGATCAGAACTTTCTCATCGCCTGGGTGACCACGTCCTCGGCCACTTCCGAGAAGACCTGCCGCCACATCCCGCGCGAAAGGAGCCCGTTTCCGAAGGTAACCCGGCGCTGGGCCTCGATGGTGCCCAGGTCCCTGCCGTCGCCGTCCCTCAGCTCGCACTTCACCACCAGCACGGTGTCCCCCAGCCGGGGAATGAGCCGGAAGCCCATCTGGCCCTTTTTGTACTCGATCACGTGCCCTTCGATGGTGTAGGGCTTTCCGCCGACCCGGGGCGACCAGAGCATCCCGCGCTTTTTCAGCGAATCTTCCAGCCCGCTCCATAAAAGCCCGATGACGTCCACGTCGAACACCCGGTGCGTATCGTTATATACTTCGGACACCCGTACTTTTATGGGAGACGAAACCGCCGGGACGTACGGCCCGGTGATGATGTCTTTTCCCCGGTGGCTGCATGCGCACAACAGGAATGCGATCAAAATCAGTGGAACGATGCGAATTTTGCCGTTCATAATTTCCTTTCCGATCCCGTTTTTCGCGCAAATCTATACGAAAACCACGACAGTGGCAAGCAATTCGCCGCGGTGTATTTGACGAACGCCGTGAGGAAAAAAACACCGCCGTTTTATATTGGCGTTATTATATACCCAGGTTGAATTCGCGCCCGGCGCGTGTTATTCGTGCTCTCCCGGCCCGCGGGCTTTTCCGGCGGGACCGGCCGATCCGCTAACAGAAAGGAGCATACGGCTCATGGAGAAGGTGATCACCCGGTTTCCACCCAGCCCGACCGGGTACCTGCACATAGGCGGGGCGCGAACCGCCCTGTTCAACTGGTTGTTTGCGCGCCACCACGGCGGCAGGTTCGTGTTGCGAATAGAAGATACCGATATCGAGAGATCGACCGAGGCGTCGGTCAAGGCCATCCTGGACGCCATGGAATGGCTCGATCTCAACTGGGACGAAGGTCCTTTTTTCCAGACCCAGAGGCTCGACGTCTACCGCGAGTACGCGCAAAAACTCTTCGACACCGGCCACGCCTACTGGTGCGAGTGCACCCCCGAAGACCTGGAAGCCCGCCGCAAGGCGGCCATGGCCGAAGGCCGCAAGCCCAAATACGAGGGCACGTGCCGCACCCGCGGCCTGGGGCCCGGCCCCGGCAGGGTGCTCCGGTTCCACACCCCGGAAACCGGCCAGACCGTCCTGGACGACATGATCAAGGGACCCATCTTTTTCGACAACTCGGAACTGGACGACCTGGTGATCGTGAGAAGCGACGGCATGCCCACTTACAATTTCGCGGTGGTGATCGACGACCTCACGATGAACATCACGCACGTCATCCGCGGGGACGACCACGTCAACAACACGCCGCGCCAGATCCAGATTTACCTCGCCCTGGGTGCGAAACTGCCCCGGTTCGCCCACGTGCCCATGATTCACGGCGAGGACCGCTCGCCCCTGTCCAAGCGCCACGGGGCCACGTCGGTGATGGAATACAGGGAGATGGGGTTTCTGCCCGAAGCGCTCCTGAACTGCCTGGCGCGCCTGGGGTGGTCCCACGGGGACGATGAGATTTTTTCCCGCTCCGAGCTGGTGGAAAAGTTCAGCCTGAACTCGGTGGGCAAATCGCCCAGCATCTTCAACATGGAAAAGCTGCTGTGGCTCAACGCCCACTACATCAAGGAAAAACCGTCCCTGGAACTGGTGGCGCCGCTCCGCCCCTTCCTGGCCGCGCGGTCCTATTCCGAAAAGCCCGACGACTACATCGCGGGCGCGGTCCGCACCCTCGCGCCCCGGTCGCGCACCCTGGTGGAAATGGCCGACGCCATACGCTTCTACATGGTGGATGCCGTCGAATTTGACCCGGCGGCCGCCGAAAAATTCCTCAAACCCGAACTGCAATCGCCTTTCGAGCGGCTGGTGGAAGAGCTTTCGAAACTCGACGCCTTCAGTGAGCAGAACCTCGAAGAGGTGTTCAAGAAGGTGACGGGCGAGTTCGGCATGAAGCTCGGCAAGATCGCCCAGCCGGTGCGGGTGGCGCTCACGGGGGTTACCGTGAGCCCCGGATTATTCGAGATCATCGATGTTTTGGGCAAGGAAACGGTGCTCAAACGCCTGGGGGGCGCGTTGGACTACATCAGGGGCCGGAAATAGGCTCCACTGCGGGCAAAGCCCTCGGCATCGCTGGACCTTTCCGACGAGGGAGGTTAAAAATACGGGACCTCGTCGATGTTTTCTTTGCGTTCTTCACGCCCGGACGTGACACGGGAGTTTTTTCGAGCTTGACGCGCCAGGCATGAAGCACGATTTTTCCTCTACCCCGGAGCCGACATGATAGGCATATCCAAACTCTACTGCGGTACGGTCGAACCCTCCGACGCGCTCAGGTACGGGCGCGAGAGCGGGAAGCTCCCCTCGCACCTGCTCCAGTTTTCCGCCGACAAGAAGCCGGTGGTGGTCTGGAACACCACCAGGCGCTGCAACCTCAAATGCGTTCACTGCTACGCTCATGCCCGGGACGAAGTCTTCGCCGGGGAGCTGACCACCGAAGAGGGCAAGGCGGTCCTGGACGATCTCGCCGCGTTCGGAGCGCCGGTGGTCTTGTTTTCGGGCGGAGAGCCTCTGGTGCGCCCCGACCTGGTGCAGCTCGCCGAATACGCGGTGGCCAAGGGCATGCGGGCGGTCATTTCCACCAACGGAACGCTTATCGATTCGAAAATAGCGGCCCAGCTCAAAAAAGTGGGCCTTTCCTACGTGGGGATCAGCCTGGACGGCATGGAGGAAGTCAACGACCGCTTCCGGGGCGTGAAAGGGTCTTTCAAACGGGCCATGGACGGCATCAAGGCCTGCCAGGACGCCGGCATCAAGGTGGGGCTGCGCTTCACCATGAACCGGCTCAACGGGGGGGAGATTCCCGGAATTTTCGACCTGCTCGAAAAACACCAAATCCCCCGCGTGTGTTTCTACCACCTGGTCTACGCCGGGCGAGGAAGCAATCTCATGAAGGAAGACCTGTCGCACGAAGAGACCCGCTCGGCCGTGGACCTCATCATCGACCGGACGGCCGACCTGCACGCACGGGGGCACGCCAAGGAAGTCCTCACCGTGGACAACCACGCGGACGGCCCCTACGTGTACCTCCGGATGCTGCGCGAAAAATCGCCTCGCGCCGCCGAAGTGCTCGAACTGCTCAAGATGAACGAGGGGAACAATTCCGGCCGGGGCATCGGGTGCATCAGTTGGGACGGGAGCATCCACGCCGACCAGTTCTGGCGCCACTACTCGTTCGGAAACGTGCGGGAGCGCAAGTTCAGCGAGATCTGGACCGATCTTTCCAATCCCCTGATGAAAAAGCTCAAAAACAAGAAGGAATACGTGGAGGGACGCTGCGCGCAGTGCCGGTGGCTGGACGTGTGCGGCGGCAATTTCCGCGTGCGCGCCGAAGCCGCGACGGGCGACCTGTGGGCCTGCGACCCGGCGTGCTACCTGACCGACGAAGAAATCGCCTAAATCCGGGAGGTACGGGGGAAGGGGCTGTTGCCCAAAAGGATATCAAGGTTCGCCGATGGCGGAATGAACGAAAATCCCCCTCCCTGCGATGGGAGGGGTTAGGGGAGGGTGTCGTATTTTCAGGTACGTACTCCCCCTTCCCCGACCCTTCCCACAATGCTGTTGACTTTAGGGGCGACATTCCATGAACTCCCCTCCCTTGGCGGGAGGGGCAGGGGGAGGGGGTTGATATCGCTCGGTTTTTCACCCCCACCCAGCCTCCCCCATCAAGGGGGGAGGAGCCTAAAGTCAACAGCATTGGACCCTTCCCACCAGGGGAAGGGACGGTCTACGCTATTTTGTGGTACCCGACCGAGATTTTGGATTTCGGCAACAACCCCCGAATCCTTCCCCCGCGCTTATAAAACGCGAAACGGCATCAGTCCGAATCCGCAGGGGCGGGCGGGGCGTTTTTGCTCTCCGTCAGTTCGTCTCTGTACTCCACGCCGTATATGTAGAGCATAATCATGGCAAAGCTGAGGATCAGCGGGCCGTACAGGATCCCCTTGAGCCCGAAGTACTGGACTCCCCCCAGGATCGCCAGGAAGATGTAGAACGGCGACATCTTCGACTTGCCCTGCATCAGAAACGGGCGCACGATGTTGTCGATCATTCCCACCAGGAAAACCGACCATATCGACAGGAAAATGGCCGACTTGAACGACCCCAGCAGGACCAGGTACAGCGCGATGGGCACCCATACCAGGTAAGTTCCCACCAGGGGAATGAGCGAGGCGATGGCGGACATCGTTCCCCAAAAAAGTCCCGGAAATCCGACTATGGCCAGGCCGATCCCGGCGGCCGCCCCCTGGCAGACGGCCGTGATGAACGTGCCCAGCAGCACGGACTTGGACACCACCCGTATCCCGTCCAGGATCCGGTCTTCCTGGTCGGCGCGAAGCGGCGAGAATGACCGGGCCGCGTCCACCATTTCCTTGCCGTCCCGCACCAGGTAGAAGGCGATGAAAATCATGATGAAGAACTGCGCCACCAGATGCGCCACGTTGCTCAGGATGGCGGCCACCTTCGTAAGGAGGAACTGCCCCAGGTTCCGGCTCAGCAGGAGCAGGTTGTTCACGATTTCGGTCTTGTTGATCTCCACGAACGGCAGCCGCTGCTGAAGCCAGGCGATATGCTCGGTGATCCTGGGGTCTTCGGTCAGTTTCTGGAGGTTTCCGGCGCGCAGCCAGTCGTTTAGCCGGTTAACCGTCTCCAGGCCCTGCGACACGAGAGTGGAAGTGAAGAAGAAGACCGGGATGGCGATGGCGAACGTGATGATGAAAACGATGCACAGCGCCGCCAGGTTTTTCCTCCCCCGGAACAGGGCGGTCAGGTAGACCTGGAGCGGGTGGAAAAGCGATGCCGCCACGATGGCCAGGATCAGGGTGTCGATGAACGGAAAAAGGATCAGGTAGCCGAGATACAGCGAAAGGAAAAGGATGATCAGCAGGAAGGACCTGTATCCTTTGAGCGGCTTTTTTCCCCCCTTGGCCGGGGCTTGAATCTCGTCCATAAACCGTACTGGCTCCATGAAAGGGCAATTAACCGCACAAGACGCACGCGGGGAAGATACCGGAAAATCTTAAGATTGTATAAAGGAGACGGGCTGAATAGACAACCCTTATCAGGCGGCATGAACCGGAAGGCAAAAAAGGTGCCGTCGAACCTGCCGCTGCCGGTACCCGGAAAACTCGCCCCTTACCTCGATAATCTTGTCGCCTTCCTGTGGCATTCCCCCGCTTTTTTCTTGTCGCCCAGTTCCCGGTAGAGGTCCGATTCGAGCACCAGGACCTGCTTGAGCCCGGCGGGATTGTCCTGGTAGAGGAGTTCGGCTTTTTTGGCAAATTCGAGCGCCCTTTTCTTCGCCCCCTTCTGCTTCCAGGCGCGGGCCAGGAGCAGGAAAGCCTCCGCGTTTTGCGGGTCGGACTGGATCGCCTGTTCGATGATGGGGATGGCAAGATCGGGCTTTCCCCTTTTCAGCGGGCTGCGCGCTTTATCCACAAACTGCATGGAAGCCAGGTGCCTAGGCGACGGGGGTTCCGCTTTTCCGGGTTCCGCACCCTGCCGGAGGGCTCCGGACTGCGGCGCGGGAGCGGGCGGCAGTTCCTCTTTCCGGAACTCCGGCGTCTTTATGATGGCCGGCCCCTGCGGCGGAGCGGAGGGGGCCGGAGCGTACGACGGAGACTGTCCCCGCTGCGCAGGTGCCGGAGAGCCGGCGGGCGGCGGCGACTGGTATTCAGGCGGTATGTATACCGGCGGCTTTTGGAGAGTGCATGCGGGCAGCGCGGCCCAAAAGGCCAGGAATCCGGGCAAAACCAAAACTCTCGCGGCTTTTTTCAATCTCATCTCAGTCCATCCGTCCCGCCGGATCAAAATGGCGCGGTCAACGACCGGGCGTCCAAAGTGCGGCATTCTACCGCGCGCCGTGGATAGTGCAATAGCTGTCGGGTGCGAGGTTCATCAAAAAATATTCGAGCTTCTGGTTCCGGCAGTGGATGGTGGCCAGTTGGCCCGAATCGACGCAGATGATCCGCTGGACCACGCCGGGCGGAACGCGGAATTTCTGGGGATTTATCCAGGGCCGCACCATCCGGAAAAAACGGGCCGCTATCCTGGCCGCCCCCTGCGCCCCGGTGAGGCCCGTGGGCCGGTTGTCGTCGCGGCCCACCCACACCACCACCAGGAGATCGGTGGTAAAGCCGGCGAACCACGAATCCCGGAACTCGCTCGACGTGCCCACCTGGGCGGCGCACTTGAAGTCGATCCCGCGCCGCCTGAAACTCCTGGCCGCCCCTCTTTCGACGGCGCCTTCCATCAGCGAAGTGATCAGGAAAGCGCTGGCCGGGGAAGTTACCGAAAAAAGCTCGATGTTGCGACGCTCCTGGACTTCCGAATTTTCGCCCACGATCTCCTTGAGACTGATAAGAAAAGGCTTCTGCCCGTCGTTGTCCAGGACGGCGTACATCCCGGCAAGCTCCAGCGGCGAGACCTGGAATGCCCCCAGTGCGAGGGACGGCACGGGCAGCAGGGGGGACTCCACCCCCAGGTCCTTGAGAGTTTGGACCACTTTTTCCAGCCCCGTCCGGATGGCGAGGTCCACCGAAGCCGCGTTCAACGACTGTTCGAAGGCATCCCGCACCGTGACCTGTCCGCGGTACCTGCCGTCGAAATTTTCAGGCGTCCAGGTCACGCCGTTCGTTTCATAGGAAGTGGGAAGGTCGGCCACTTTGTCGGAAAGTTTAAAGCTTTCGAGGGCGCTCAGAAACACGAAGGGCGCGATGGCCGAACCCGCCTGGCGCCGGGCGAACAGCGCCCGGTTGAAACTGCTTTCCGCGTAGTCCCGCCCTCCCACCATGGCGTAGATGGCGCCCGTTTTGGGCTGAATGGCCAGCAGGGCCGCCTGGAGGTCGTCTTCCGGCTCTTCCGAATTGCGGGGCACCTTTTTTTCGAGTTCCGGGAGTCCCTCGCGCACCGCCGCCTCGGCGGCCATGGCCATTTCAGGCTGCAAAGTGGTGTAGATGGTGAGCCCGTCGGAGGCCAGAACCTCGGGGGCGTAGAGTTCCTGGGCCTGCCGGCGCACGTAGTCCACGAAGTAAGGGGCGAGACCCGATGCGGCGGACGCGTTGGCCAGTTTCAGGGGCTGAGTGAGGGCGGCGTCGTATTCGGCCGGTGCGATCTTGCCCAGCTCGAGCATGCGTTTGAGCACCAGGTTCCTGCGCTCCAGCGCCGCTTCCGGGTGGGCGATCGGGGAATAGTTGGCCGGCCCCCGGATCATCCCCGCCAGGGTGGCGGCCTCGGAAAGCGTCAGGTCGTCCACGTTGCGCCCGAAGTAGTATCGCGCCGCCTCGCCTATGCCGCGTATTTCCACCGCGCCGCGGTTGCCCATGTAGATCTCGTTCATGTACATTTCGAGTATCTCCTCCTTGGAATAAAGCGCTTCCAGGATGAGAGACATCGAAAGTTCCACGACTTTGCGGCTGAAACGGCGTTCCGGTTCGAGAAAGTAGTTCTTGACGAGCTGCTGGGTGATCGTCGAGCCGCCCTGCACCACCCTGCCCGCCCTGAAATCGGCCACCATAGCCCGGATAATTCCCAGGGGGTCGAAACCCCTGTGCTCGAAAAACCGGTGGTCCTCGATGGACACGATGGCGTCGATCAGGTTGCGGGGGACCTGGCGGATATTGATGAGCATCCGGCTCGACCTGTCGGGACCGAACAGGCGCGCTATTTCCACCGGTTCGAGCTCGACGAAGGGGACTTCGCCCTTCGGCCCCCGGATTCGCTGGATTTTATTGCGGCGGAATTCGAACTGCACGCGCTGTGCGGGCAAAAAATGGCCGGGAAACTGGAAATCGCGCATCTGGACCACCAGGCTGCTGCCCGCAATCATGAACTCGCCCGCCACGGCCGGCTCCCTGGGGGCTTGCTTGTACCGGCGTGCTTCCAGCATATCCCTGAGCTGGGTGAGCGAAAGCCCCTGGCCCGCGTAGATGGGAACGGTGGCCGAAAAAACACGCGCCGGAACGCTCCAGCGCCGGGAGGAAAACCGGTCCTTGATTTCGCTGTACAGGTAAAAGCCGAAACCGGCCCCGAAAGCCGCTCCCATAAAAAGGACGAGCACCACCGTCCAGAGAGCATACCAGCGGAAGGACCGTTTTCTTTTGACGAAAAGTCTCATACGGACCACTAGCTACGCTTCAGGGGTTGCCGGTTGCAGGCTGTGGGTTGTGGGTTGTGGGTTTTCCCGTCCAAGCTTTCGCAGAGATGCATACGCAACGCCGGGCGGCCTCCACAACTGCGTCTCCACACCGAGACGTGGAAACCGGAAAAGGAGCGCGGGACGGAAAACCCGTAACCCGCAACCCGCAACTGGCAACCGCCACGCATCACTCTCTCCTGTCCAGCCTGATCACGCACTCCACGTGCGGAGTGTGGGGGAACAGGTCGAAGGGCTGTATGGCCTGGATTTCGTACCGGTCGAGAAAACAGGACAAATCCCGCGCCAGGCTTGCCGGGTTGCACGACACGGCCACGATGCGCCGGGGTGCGGCCTCCAGCAGGGCCTTCACCACCTTGGGGTGCATTCCGGCGCGCGGCGGGTCGGTCACCACGACGTCGGGCTGCCCGAGGCCGGAAGCCTGCCGGATGACGTCTTTAAGATCGCCCGCCAAAAAGGAACAGTTGCCGATGCCGTTGATGCGGCAGTTTTCGACGGCGTCCCTCACGGCCTCTTCCACCAGCTCGATCCCGATCACCCGTTTGACGCGGGAAGCCAGGTAGATGCCGATGGTTCCCGTTCCGCAGTACAGGTCCCACACGGTCTCGGAGCCGTCGAACGCGCCCAGTTCCAGCACCTTGTCGTAGAGCTTTTCAGCCCCCCGGGAGTTGGTCTGGAAAAAAGAATGGGCCGATATGCGGAAGCGCAGGTCTCCGAGCGTTTCCTCGATGCAGCCGGGGCCGAAGAGCACGCGGCTGGAGTCTCCGGTCGCCACCTGGGATTTTTTGTCGCTCACCGAATGAATCAGCGTGGTAATTTCCGGAAACCTCGACGCCAGGCGGCCGGAAAGCGCCCCCGCCACTTCGTCGGCGCGCGGGTGGGTGGAAGTGATGAGGTGCACCAGGGTCTGGCCGGTATTTTTCCCTTCCCGCACCACCAGGAAGCGCCAGAACCCCTCGTGGGTCTTGACGCTGTAGGCGGGCAGGGCGCTTTTTTCGGCCCAGTCCCGTACCTCCTTCACGATTTCAACGCAGAGCGGCGACTGCAGGCGGCAGTCCCGGACATTGAACACCTTCTCGAAAAGTCCTCTCACGTGCAGCCCCAGGGCGAAAAGGTCTTCCGGCGTGCGTGCGTCGCCCCCCTCCAGTTCTTCGGGCAGAAGCCAGCGCCTGGGCGAGAAGGTGAACTCCATCTTGTTTCGGTAGTGATACTGCTGAGGCGAGGCGATGATAGGTTCGACGCCGGCCTCGCTCACCCCGGCGATGTGATCCAGGCATTCGATGACGTGGCGCCGTTTCCAGTAGAGTTGCGTGTCGTAGGCAATGTCCTGCCAGGTGCAGCCCCCGCACATCCCGAAATGCGCACACTGCGGCGGCGTGTAGTGAGGCGACTGGGACAGAATTTCGATGGTGCGGGCTTCCGCGTAATTTCTTTTTTTCTTTACGATTCGGGCTCTTACGGTCTGGCCGGGCACGGCGCGATCGAAGAATACGACAAACCCGTCGATCCGGGCCACTCCTTTGCCGCCGAAGGCAAGTTTTTCGACGAAAAGGTCCAGTTCGGTTCCCTTGACGATTTTTCCCATCGGCAAACCAGCTATGAAGATCCCGGAAAGCGGCACTGCGGCTGCCATGCCTTTCCCGCGAAAAATGTTTCCAAAACCCTCGGCGGCAACCACCGGCCTTCCCCGCAAAATCGCAGACCGCCGCCCTCATGGATTCTATTCTATTTTAGCTCAAATCGGGGGGAATGTATCAGAATCAGCCGGGAAGGGGAAGAAAGGATCGGAAGGCCGGGAGGCGGGCAAGCGGTCCCCCGGCTCGAACCGGGGCCGGAAAGGCATTTCCCCGCCCGTTTTGCCGGAAAATGCGGTTTGACGGCGATTTGTCCTGGAAATAGAATTTTAATGTTTCGCCGGTGAAGCGAGGCGTCATGGGCAATTGCGTTCAAGAGAACAATATCTCAAGAAAATCTTATCCTTCAAGCCAGGAACGCCCTTCTACCGATACTACGAACAGGGGGAAGATCCGGGCCGGGCAGCCGGGGCCCTCGTTTCGAAAAATTCCGCGGGAGGTCCGAAGGAATTTTAATCCCTTGATATTAGTTTTGATCTTTGACATAAATCATGATTCAAACCGAGTTTCATAGCGTGCCGGATGCGGATTGCACGTCCCACGCCGAGGCGCGGCGTCTTTGCTTGATACGGGATCTCCAAATAATGAGGGAACGGGTCGAAGAATTCATCACCCTGGTTTACGGCAGGCGGTACACCATCGCAAAATTTGTCATCTCGGGTTCGACGGCGGGTTTCGTCGAGCTGGGGCTCCTCTATGTCCTGACCCGGTACCTGGGGTTGTATTACCTGGTGTCGTCCACCGTGGGCTTCGTGTTCGCCGTGGCCGTGAGTTTTACCCTCCAGAAATTCTGGACTTTCGAAAACACCTCCATTACTTACATTCATAAACAGGCGGCGATGTACCTGGGGCTGGGCGTGACCAACCTGGGGATAAATGCGGCCATCATGCTGCTTCTCGTAGAAGTTTTCCATCTCTGGTACCTGCTCTCCCAGCTCCTCGCCTGCGCGACGATGGCGGGCAGCAATTTTCTCATCTACAACTGCTTCATCTTCAAAGCGGATACTTAGCGGCAGGGAGCATTCCATTGAAGTTGTCGGCGGCGGGGGTCTTCGGACTTTCCATCATTCTCCTGATCTTTGCCGGCCTCATCGTTCGCGCGGCCGACCGCCTGACACGGGAAAAGGCCGGTCCGGGAGGAGGAGGCATCGGCCCGGTTCTTTGTTTTGCAGGCCTTTTTGCGGCCATCCTGGGCTCGAAATGGTACATGATCCACGCCTTCGGCTCCGATGTCCCGTCCTGGGACCAGTGGGACTTCGAGGGGGCCCATTTCACGCATTTCCTGAAGGGGTCGCTGAACACATCGATCCTTTTTGCCCCGCATAACGAGCACCGGATGCTGTTTCCCCGGCTTCTTTGCTTCGACTTGCTGCTCCTGAACGGCCAGTGGGACCCGCTGCTGCAAATGGCGGTAAACGCCCTGCTCCACGCGGCGTTATTTACGGGCATCGCGCTGGGGCTCTGGCGGCTCGCCGGCAGGAAGCACGCGGCCGTATTCTGCCTGGTAATCGCCTTTTTCGCCACCTCGAAACTGCTGCACGGAAACGCCCTGACCGGTTTGCAGTCGGCGTTTTATTTTTTCCAGGGCTTTTCGCTGCTGGCCGTTTTGCTCCTGGCCTGCTCGAAGCCTTTTTCCGGCCGGTGGTTTTTAGGGGCGGCGTCCAGCGTGTGCGCCCAGTTCTCCCTGGCCGCCGGGTTCATGGCCCCGGCCGCCGCCGCGGCCGCCATGCTGGCCGGGGGGCGCCCCGGTTTCGACCGGCTGCGAAAATGGCTCCTTCCCGTCATGTTTTTGCTGGCGCTGTGCGCTCTGGAATATCTCCTGGTAGTGCGCTTTCCCAATTCTTTTGAAAACACCGTGCCCATAAGGGCGCTCAAGGCGTTTGGCAAATGCGCTTCCTGGCCCTTTGCCAGTTGGGCGCTGGCGCCCGTTTTGTGGCTGCCTTTTTTGATGGTGCTGCAAAAGCGCTTGAGGACACCGGCCGAAGCGGGACCTTTCGAGCGCTTCCTTTTGGTTCTGGGGATATGGACCCTGTTGGAGACGACGGCAATGGCCGTCACCAGGGGAGCGGCGGCGGACAGGTACCGGGACATACTGGCCATGGGGC
>LUZZ01000245.1 GCA_001603845.1 Syntrophobacterales bacterium Delta_01
CTTGTCCCTCGTGTGCCCCGCACATGGCGCCGGCATACAGGATCCCCAGGCCGTAGGCCCCGCCGTGTTCCCTGGCCACGCGCATCACGTCGTCGTACGTTTCCGAGCGGGCCCAGTCCCGCTGCCATTCGAGAAGCACCTGGAGCCACGTCACGGGGGCGGCCCCCGCCTGCACCATGCGCTGGATGGCCCGCTCGTGGGCTTCGGTGCTCACCCCGCCCGAAGCATCCGTCACGATGTACACCTCGTGGCCGTCATCGATCGCCGAAAGCACGGCGGTCGCCAGGCACACCTCCGTCCACAGGGCCGCCATGACCAGTTTCCTGCGCCCCGTCTTCCTCACGGCATCGGTAAAATGCCGGTCTTCCCACGCGTTCATGGTGGTCCTGTCGATGGGCTCCTGGCGGGGGAAAACCGCCTGCACCTGGGGGAAAATGGGACCGCTGAAACTTTGCGCCGCCACCGTGGTCAATATGGTGGGGACATTGAAGATTTTTGCAGATTTCGCCAGCCCGGTGACGTTATTGACAAGCGCCTGAGCGTCTATCGAATGCGTGGCAAAAGCCATCTGCGGCTGGTGGTCGATCAACAGAAGCACGCTATTGTCCGGGGTCAGAAGCCGGGGGCTCGCCCCTCCGTCAGCGATTGAATTCATCTTGGCTCTCCATAAAAAAGGCCCGCCGGGGCCTGTTTGTTCGTGTATATAGGTTTCTTTGCTCCGGCCGGTTCCAGATGTTGGAACTGAAAGGAAGTTAATCATTATCTTCCAGGAACCTCTATTGTATCTGCCATTATTTCCGGCCCCGCAACACGCGGCCGATGGGAGCCGTAAAGATGAACGACACAGTAATACGATGCCCCTGGGTGGACACGGGCAAGTCCGACTACGTGCAATACCACGACAGGGAGTGGGGAGTACCGGTCCACGACGACCGGCTCATCTTCGAGTTCCTCATCCTGGAGGCGTTCCAGGCGGGGCTCAGTTGGTACACGGTCCTCAGGAGAAGGGAGAACTTCCGCAGCGCCTTCGACGGGTTCGACCCCGAAAAAGTGGCCCGCTACGACCAGGCCCGGATCGCGGAAATACTTGCAAACCCCGGGATAATCCGTAACCGTGCCAAGATCCTTGCCGCGGTGAACAACGCCGGGAAGTTTTTGGACGTGCGGGACGGGTTCGGGAGCTTCGATGCCTACATCTGGGGATTTGTAGACAACAGGCCCATCCTGAACGAGTTCCGGGAACTGAAGGACTACCCCGCCAAGAGCCCGGTGTCCGAAGCGATCAGCAAGGACCTCAAAAGGAGAGGGTTTTCGTTTGTAGGCCCCACGATCATCTACGCCCACATGCAGGCCACCGGGATGGTGAACGATCACTCGGTGGACTGCTTCCGGAGGCGGGAAATCGCGGCGGGCTACCGGTAGGGAGTTGCGGGTTACCGGAGTTTCAGGGTGGCGAGGGAGATGAGGGCCAGGATGCCGGCCACGATCCACAGGCGGATCACCACCTTGGTTTCCGCGATCCCCTTGTGCTGGAGGTTATGGTGCAGGGGGGCGCGGTAGAAGATGCGCCGCCCGATCCACTTGACGCCTATCTTTTCCTGGACCTGGCTGGTGATGGCCTCGGCGATGAACAGCCCGCCCAGCAGCGGGAAAAGCATTTCCTCTTTGAGCAGGACGGAAATCACGGCCATGGTGCCGCCTATGGCCAGGGAGCCGGTGTCCCCCATGAAAATCTGTGCCGGGTAGGCGTTGTACCACAGAAAACCCAGCCCGGCCCCCACGAACGCCGCTCCGAAAATGGTCAGCTCGCCCGCCCCCCGCAGGAAGGGATAATAGAGATAGCTGGAGTAGATGCGATTGCCTTCGACGTAGGCGAATATGGCCAGGACGGCCACCACGAAGATCGACGGGGTGATCGCCAAGCCGTCCAGGCCGTCGGTGATGTTGACGGCGTTGGAGACGAAGATGACGAACAGGAAGATGAAGGCCCCGTACACATACGGCCCCAGGTCGAGGAGCGGGTGCTTGTAGAACGGGACATAGAGCTTGGTGGCCAGCGCGCTTCCCAGCGGGGCCAGGGGACCGACGCAAATCCAGGCGAAAACCAGGCTGAACAGCCCCTGGAGGACCAGCTTCCTGCGTTCGGAAAGGCCCCTGTCGCCGCTTTTCATCCTCACCTTGGCGATGTCGTCCCACAGCCCCAGGAGGCCGAACCACAGCATGCCGGCGACGGAGCACAGCATGAACGGGCTGTGCCAGTTGCCCCATAGAATCATGGAAACCAGTACCGCCCCGATGATCAACACGCCGCCCATGGTCGGGGTGCCCCGCTTGTCGAACGCCGAATGGACGCCCGTCTCCCTCACCTGGTCCAGGAAACAGTGGCGATGGACAAACAGGATGAACCGGCGGCTGAAAATGAGGATGAAAATCACGGCGGTCAGCGCCGCCATGATGGCCCGGAAGCTTATGTAGTTCGCCAGCCGGCAGAACGAGAAGACATCCGATACGGGGATCAGGAGGTTGCAGATTTCGTATATCATTGCGATTTCCTGGCGGGCTGCTCGGGAAGCGCGCGCAGACCGGCGTTATTGCCCTTGGCGCAGCGATCCTGGAGCACGCTGAAGGTTTCCTTGATCCCGAAGTGCGGCTTAAAATCGGTGGAAGTCAGGATAAAAGAAGACATCGCCGCCAGCAGCTCGGGCGAGCCCTCGACGACCCCCCGGTCGATCAGCCGCCGCAGCCCGTACAACGCCGCGTCCCGCACCTGCCAGTAATGGGATTCTTTCATTCCCAAAAGAATTTCGGCCGCCTTCGGTTCGTTTCCGATCTCGCCCACCGCCTTGGCGGCCTCGATCACCACCTCGAAACACGGGTCGTGGAAAAGCTCCAGGAGGGCGTTCAGCCAGGCGCGGCTCCCTTCCAGGAACGGGCCGAAATGCGCGGCGGTGACGCACGCCTGCGAGCGCACCTCGAAATAAGGATCGGCAAGGGCGCCGAACAGGTGTTTTTCCACATGCTCGTCGAAATGGTCCAGGACCCGCAACGCCTGCACGATATTTCTGCGGATGAATCCCACCTGCTCGAAATCGCCGCCGAACATTCTCCTGATCCGGCTGACCGGGGTCCGGTCGGAAAGCATCGTGAGCAGCGTGGGGATTTTCTCCCGGTAGAGGGTGAGCCCGATGAGCTTCACCCCGAGGTTGCGGTCCTCCCAGGACTTGTGGCTGAGAAGGCCCGCCGCCCGGTGCCTGTAGTATTGGAGATCGTCCAGGTCCCCCACCGCGTCCAGGGGATCGAACCGGCAGCCCGCCCGGTCGCGGGCGGCGCTCAGGATGCGCAGGAGTCTGGTGTTTCCGATGAGGTTCCGGAACGGGGTGGGCGGGTACGAATCGGTATCCGCGAGGCGGGGTTCGCAATACAGTTCGTTCAGGATGCGCTCGGTCGCATTGCGCCGCAGGAAGCTCCGGCTGTTTTCCGACATGGCCCGCAGCCTGGCCGGATTGTCGAGCAGCTCGATGATCTTTTCCGCGAGCCGCCGCCCTTCCAGCTTCTCCAGCAGGTGCCCGTCTTCCATGATGGTGTCTTCGTACAAAATCTCGGCCGCCCCCGCCGCTTTCATGGCGCGGGCGTTCATCACCTGGTGGTCGCCGGGAAGGTTCGCCTTGGGGATCAGGAGGGCCGGTTTCCCGATTCGCGAGATCTCGTTGAGGCTCCCCGCCCCGCTCCTGCAGACGATGAGGGAGCTTACGGAATATATCTCCGCGATATTATGGAAATAATCCTGCCGGTAGTAGAACTCGTCCAGGAGGGCTTTTTCTTCGCCTGAAAGCGTTTTTTCGATCCGCGACTCCGTGTCCCGCGCCGATTCGTAGTCGCCGGTCACCGAAAGCCCCATGCCGTGAATGATGAACAGCCGGTCGCGGTAGGGAAGGAGCCAGGGCAGGGCGTCCACGATCGCACGGTTGATGGTCCTCGCCCCCTGCGAGCCGCCGAAGGCGAACACCACCTCGCGTCCGGAAGGGATGGAAAACGAAAGCTTTCCGCGCGCCTCCTCGGGCGGGATGGAAACGATGGAATGGCGTATCGGGTAGCCCACGATCACGCCGTTTTTGGGAAAAAACGAGAGTGTTTGCGGAAACGTGAGAAGCACCCGGTCGACCCAGTTGCCCATCAGGGCGTTGAGCTGGCCGGGGATGCTGTTTTGTTCGTGCAAAAAGATGGAAATCCGGGCGATCCCCAGCTTTTTTAGAATGAGCGCCGCGGCGATCACCGGAGCGCTGACATAGCCGCCCGTGGCGATCACCCATTTGGGGGCGAACGCGGCGAGCATCACCAGCGACTGCACCACGCCCATGCCAAGTTTCACGAGAAAACGCAAAAACCGCAGGGAAAACCGGAACCCCGGAAACCCTTCCGAACAGACGAACCGGAGCCGGTGGCCGGCCTTGCGTACGATCACGCTTTCCGCCCTGTTCTTGACCCCGATATACAGGAACCGGGCCTGAGGCTCACGCCCCCTGATTCCTTCGGCTATCGCCAGGGCCGGGTTCACGTGGCCCCCCGTTCCTCCGCCGGAGAGGACGACCCGCGATTGCTTTTCGGCGATTTTCCTCCAGCGCACCGCCGCCCAGGCGGCGCAAAGGCCGACCAGGACAAAAACCGCCGCAATGATCATCAGTACCATGAGAAGCATTATTTGCCAGTCTCGCATTCAGGTAAAACTCAAGATTGCACCCGGAGGTACCAGTGTAATGGCTTTGGCGCCAAATATCCAGGCCAACCACGGGCCGCGCAAGGTTTCTTTACAGGATTCGGCATCCCGCCGGACCCGGTTGTTGTACAATCGCTCCGGACGGCTCCTATTACCCGTTTTTATCAGCTCACAGCAAGAATATTTTCGATTGCGTCCCAGCCGATTTTTCCTTTTCGGACGAGCCTCGGCGGCAGGGAGGAAACATCCACGATCGTGGAAGGCAAACCGCCGGGAAGGCTCCCGGCATCGACCAGCCCGTCCACCGCACACAGCAGTTCGGGCGATATCTCCCGGAGCTCGCGGGGCGGGGCTGCCCCGGACCGGTTGGCGCTGGTGGAAACCAGCAGCCCCCCTGAAAGCTTTGCCAGCAGGGCGGCGGCCGGGTGCGGGGAGACGCGCACGGCGATCTTTCCCGTTCCCGCATGCAGGATGGAAGGAAGCGAAGGGGCGGCGGGCAGCACGAGCGTGAGCGGCCCCGGCCAGAAAGCTTCGGCCAGTGCTTTCGCGCCGTCCGTCCACCCGGAAACCGCGCCGAACACGTCCGCAAGGCTCGATGCGATCAGCGGAAGCGGTTTTCCCGCCTCCCGGCCCTTGGCCGCGAAGACCTTCTCCACCGCGGAAGCCAGCGCGGGCACCGCTCCCAGGGCGTAGAAGGTTTCGGTGGGATAGACCACCAGCCCTCCACGCACGAGCAGCGAAGCCGCCTGTGACAGGTCCTCCGGACGTAGCGCTGCGGGGCCCGCCTTCCACACAACAGGTTTGCAATCCGGCGATGCCATGGAGCCCCTATTAGCTCAAAACGGATAAAATTACCATGGCGGGATTATTTTACTATGTTTCACGCGAAGATGCGAAACGGGGCAGGAAGGGGAAAAAAGAGAAAGGTGAAGAGAGGAAATGGGAAATAAGGGAGTATTTGCTCATGCCCGCGCTCCGGCTCCCCGCCGGTTTCCAGGCCCCGGCGCCTTTGGGCATGCCAATGATCCATACGGGAAGCGGGCAAAGAGCAAAGACGCCGGATTCCCGCCCGGAAGCGCCACGGGAATGATCATTTGGGAGGTCTTGCGTTATCTTGTGAAATCCCGCGTCTGCCCCGAAGGGGCTGCATAGCACAGCCCAGGGTCGCGTGAGC
>LUZZ01000018.1 GCA_001603845.1 Syntrophobacterales bacterium Delta_01
TGAAAAACTGAGCGATATCAACCCCCTCCCCCTGCCCCTCCCGCCAAGGGAGGGGAGTTCATGGAGGGTCGTCCCTAAAGTCAACAGCATTGCCGCCAAGGGAGGGGAGTCCATGGGCGTCGTCCCTAAAGTCAACAGCATTGCCCGGGGCCGGGCGCCCTTTCCCGATATCGAACCGGCTCCGTCCGCGATATTCGGAGGTCGGGATTTTGACGTTTCCCTGCCCGTTTTGGCTGCGAAATAGAAAAGAGGAGCAGGACGGGCATAAAAAAGATCATGCCCGCCCCACATAATTAAAATCCTTTGTGCAATGGCCCATGAGGCTTCGCACGGCGGGTTTTCCCGGGATGCCGCCTGCCCCGCGGCATTGAAGGGCCGGCACCTCCGTACTTCCGCTCCGATGTCCAGGCGCGAACCGGACCGCGTTCCTATCCATCTCGAACATACTCCATATTGATCGGCCGGTTTGTGGCATATCTTTTGCTTAACACCTGTCATCGGGGGCATCCCTACCGCGAATAGATGACTGAAAGCTATATTTGTTGAAATGCCAATGACTTCAAGGCTCTTATACCCCGTTTATTTGCAAAGATTTTGTCTCAGCGGGCTTCGGCCCAAGGGCTTACGCAAGCCCCGAATGGACGGGAATATCCGCTTCCTGCAAGAGGATTTGATTTTCTATGGCCAGTGTTCTGATCATCGATGACGACCGTGTGGTATGCGACATGCTCTCCAATATCATCCAGGATATGGGACATTCCGTAACCTGTTGCCATAAGCTGGCCAGCGGATTGCCCGAAGCGGCGGCCGGGAAATACGACCTGGTCCTGCTCGACGTCGGCCTGCCGGACGGAAACGGCCTGGATGCCATCGAACGGATTCAGAAAGCCGAATTCGCACCGCAGATTATCATCATCACGGGGGCCGGCGACCGCAACGGGGCCGAGCTGGCCATCCGAAACGGCGCGTGGGACTACATCGAAAAACCGGCTTCGGTCCACGATATGGCCCTGCCCATCATGCGCGCCCTCCAGTACCGTGAAGAGCGGGCGGCCCTGGGACGCTGCGCGGCGGCCCCCAAACTCCTGGTGCTGGACGGAATCATCGGGAGCTGCCCCAGGATGAAGGGACGGTTCGAACTCGTCGCCCAGGCGGCCAACAGCGAAATGAACGTCCTCATTACGGGAGAGACCGGGACGGGCAAGGAACTTTTCGCCTACGCCATTCACAACAACAGCCTGCGCGCAAAAAAACCTTTTGTGGTCGTCGATTGCTCCGCCCTGCCCGAAACGCTCGTGGAAAGCATCCTCTTCGGCCACGTCAGGGGAGCGTTTACGGGAGCGGAAAAGGCCAGGGAAGGATTGATCAAGCAGGCGGACGGCGGTACGCTCTTTTTGGACGAAGTGGGAGAGCTGCCGTTTTCGGTCCAGAAAACGTTCCTTCGCGTCCTCCAGGAACGCCGGTTCCGGCCGCTGGGAAGCAGCACCGAAATTACGAGCGATTTCAGGTTGATTGCCGCCACCAACCGGGACCTGCAGAAGATGGTGCATGAGGGCACGTTCCGGCACGATTTCCTGTTTCGCCTGAGGTCGTTCATCATCGAATTGCCGCCCCTTCGAGACCGGGGGGAGGACATTGCCGAGATCGCAAAACACCACGTTGCAAAGCTCTGCGAGCGCCACGGCATCGGGTTGAAAGGGTTTTCCCCCGGACTCATGGAAGCCCTGCTCACGTACAAGTGGCCCGGCAACGTGCGTGAATTGCTGCACGCCCTCGAAAGGTCCCTGGCCGCGGCATTTCATGAACCCACTCTCTTCACTCAGCACCTGCCCGAGTATATCCGCATCGACCTGGCCAGGCATGCGGTGGGCGGGGCGATCCAGCCCCACAATGCAGCCGACGGGGAACCTGCCTGCCGGGAAACTTTCCCCTCTCTGAGAGCTTACAGGGAGAACATGGACAGGAAATACCTCATGGAACTTATCACCGTCGCCGGGAACAACATGAGGGAAGCCTGCCGGATATCGGGTCTTTCCCGCTCGCGCCTCTACGATCTTTTGAAAGACCATAACGTGACGAACTGCTCCCAGGCGAATTTTTAATCACTCCCGATTTTATATTTCCCGCCTTTCGTCCGATTTTCAGGATACGAGTCCGATTTTCAGGACCGAATCCGGAGAATCGGACGCACATGCGCACTGCGAGATCGATCTGTTTCTGAGATAAGACGCTGAAATATCATTAAAACTTCACCAATGCGGTCCATGGCATGCTTGTTGCCTTTTCGCTGCTGAAAAGGAGTGAGAATCATGGAGCTGATTTACTACTGTACCGAGCTTAACGATTTCAACACTCGTCTGCTCGATCAGGTGCGCGCCCTGGTTGCCGGGGACCGGCTTTTGGTGTGCCGGAATTTTGGGGAGCTTCAAGCGTCTTTGCTCAAACCCGAGTACGATCTTTTTGTGGGAATACTGGTGGTCTCCAGCAGGCGCGACCTGCTCGATCTTCTCTCCATCGGTGACTTTTTACGCTCCATTCGCCTCATCCTCATTCTTCACGACCGAGAGCAGGAGACCATTTCGAAAAGCCACGATTTGAAGCCCAGGTTTCTTACGTGGCCCGACTGGAATTCCAGGGAAGTGATCGCTGTCTTGCGCAAAATGTTGGGAAATGTAGCGCAATCTCAAGGGATGTGAGCGAACGACAGTTCAACCACAGGAGGAAGCAACGTCATGAAAGACAAGAAAACACTGGGAGATGAGACCGGCGACGACGGGGCCAACCGTGAAGGCAAATATCTGACCTTCTCGTTGGGGAACGAGGAATACGGGATCAGCATCCTGCGGGTAAAGGAAATCATCGGCATGATGCGGATCACTCCCATTCCCCAGACCCCGGAGTTTGTAAAGGGCGTCATTAACCTGCGCGGGAAGGTGATCCCCGTCATCGACCTCCGGTTGCGTTTCGCGATGAACTCCGTCGAATTTACGGACCGCACCTGTATCGTCGTTGTCGAAATCGATTCGGGTTCGGCCCGGCTTCACATGGGGGTAGTGGTCGATTCGGTCTCGGAAGTGGTCAATATCAAGGGTTCCGAGATCGAGGACACTCCCTGTCTGGGAACGACACTCAGTACACAATACATCCTGGGTATGGCAAAAACAGCCGGTGGAGTCAAAATCCTTTTGGACATCGGCCGCGTGCTCGGGACGGATGAATTGGCCATGCTGGACCGGGTGGCCTGAGAACAGGAGGAGTAAGGTATCATGAGAAAACTGACATTAGGCACACGACTGACCATCGGTGGAGTCCTCGCCGTTGTGGTGCCACTGGCAATCATCGGCGCCTTCGCGGTAATGAAGGCATCGGAGGCGCTTACAAACCTCTCCCGCGAGCAGGCGGCCACCCTGGCCGTAAATCTTGCCGATATAACGGAAACGGCGCTCTCGAGGGAACTCAAAGTGACCCAAGAACTGTCCCTGGAACCGACAGTCATTGAAACCGCCGCCAAACTCACCGGCGGCAAAGCGGAAGACGCCGGGAAACTGGACCAATACCTGGCCGGGGTCATGCAAAAAATCGGCAGCGACTATGAATCGATCGTCGTGGCGAACCCCGAAGGAGTGATTCTTGCGGATGGCGGCAAGGGAGAATGGAAGGGCATCAACATTTCGAACCTGAACTATTTCAAAGCCGCCAAAGAGGGCAAGGCAACCGTGGGGAACGTGGTCAAATCCAAGAAGACCGGCAGCCCGGTGGTGCCGATCGGCGCTCCGCTGCTGGGGGCCGACGGGAAATTTGTGGGAAGCATCGCATCGATTCTCAAACTCGACTTCCTGGTGGACAAGATCAGCCAGACCAAGCTGGGAAAGACCGGATACGCTTTCATGGCGGACTCGCGCGGGCTGGTCATCGCTCATCCGAAACGGGACTTCATCCTCGAACTGGATCTGTCGAAGCTCAAAGGGATGGAGACCATCGTGAGCAAGATGATGGGCCACAATACGGGGGTGGAATTCTACACGTTTGAAGGCATTCCCAAGATCGCGGGCTTCGCTCCGGTGGCGCTCACGGGGTGGAGCATCTGCACCACGCAGCCGGAGGCCGAGTTCCTGGCGTCGGCCCATGCCATCCGCAACGGCATTTTCATGGTGGGGGGAATCTTCCTCGCCTTGACGGTCGTCCTGGTGCTGCTCTTCGCCCGCAGCATCTCCCGACCGATCACGCGGGTCGTCGAAGGCCTGAATGAAGGCGCCGACCAGGTGGCCTCGGCATCCGGCGAGGTCGCTTCCAGCAGCCAGCAGCTTGCCGAAGGGGCGTCCGAACAGGCCGCTTCGATCGAGGAAACCTCCGCGTCGCTGGAAGAGATGTCTTCCATGACCAAGCAAAACGCCGGCAACGCCAACGAAGCCAACAGGCTGATGGCCGATACCAGCACGGTGGTCTCCAGGGCAAGTCATTCCATGGGCGAGCTTACCACATCGATGGCGGAGATTTCCAAGGCCAGCGAAGAGACTTCCAAGATCATCAGAACCATTGATGAAATCGCTTTCCAGACCAACCTCTTGGCCCTCAATGCCGCAGTGGAAGCCGCCCGGGCGGGTGAAGCCGGAGCGGGCTTCGCCGTCGTCGCGGACGAGGTGAGAAACCTTGCCATGAGGGCCGCGGACGCGGCCAAAAATACCGCCAGCCTCATCGAGGGCACCGTCAAGAGAGTGAAAGCGGGGTCCGAAATATTGGGGAGGACGAGCACGGAGTTTCTCCAGGTGGCTTCCAGCTCGGGAAAAATGACCGAACTGGTGGGCGAGATTGCGGCGGCATCCAACGAACAGGCTCGGGGGATCGAGCAGATCAACATAGCCGTGGGCGAGATGGATAAGGTGGTCCAGCAAAACGCCGCGAACGCCGAAGAATCGGCGTCGGCGTCGGTGGAAATGAACGCCCAAGTCGAGCAGATGAAGGGGTTCGTCGAAGACCTTATGGCCATCGTGGGCGGGAAGACGCACGGGACCGGCAGGAAGAAAATGACCGACCCCGCGGGCAATGCGCACGAACAGATGTGGAGCAACCCGCAGACCGGCACGGAGACAATCAGCCGTATCAGGGCAAGGCTCGCGGCCAGGGGCAACAAAGGAAACGGGGCCCCAAAAGCCCTTCCAAACCCCGGAATCAGCCCGGAACACTTGATACCGTTCGACGATGCCGAAGTAAGAGATTTCTGATCCCGACAGACCCTCCGCCCCCGGGCATCAAAGGCCCGGGGGCGACCCCAATCCAGGTGATCGGCCGTGATTGATTTGGCCTACCGATCCCCGACGATTAGTGTTATGATTTTCACAACTCACGCCCGCCAATTAAGCAGTTTGGGAGGCCCCGTTTATACCGGATCGCCCGGAACGGCGAACCGTCGCCATGAAGGCGGCCCGGGACAGGAGGCGCCGATCCGGTTTCGTGCGATCCCGCTTTGCACATGCCGGCCTCGAAGCATCGAAGTCGGGGGAACACACCATGAAATACATCAGACTCTACTGCGCCTTTCTCCTTCTTGCCGCGCTGAGCGCAATTCTGCTCTACTCGGCCTATCAGGAAGTGAAGTTCAAAACCATCGACCAGTTGGATGACCAGCAGGCCATTCTTGCGGAGGAAGCCGCGAGGGGCCTCGAAGGTTTCTTTAACCATTACGCCCGGTTGCTGGACTCTCTTGCGCACGTGGAATCCATCGTCGTCCTGGACGAGAGGGGAAAAGGGCTGATGGAAATTTTCTATCGCTCTCATGCCGGAGCAATCACCTCTCTTGTCCGGATGGATGCCGCCGGCCGGGTTGTCTACGCTCTTCCGTCGCCCCCCGATAGGATCGGAAGCGACCTATCCGGCCAGGAGTGCGTCCGGGAGCTGATGAAGACACACGAGCCGGTGGTGAGCGATGTTTTCAAGTGTGTGGGAGGACTCGACAATATTGCGTTCCACGTACCGGTATTCCGCGACGGGGCGTTCGATGGTTCCCTGGCGATTTCAATCCCGTTTGCGCACCTTGCCAGGAGGTACCTGGAGGGAATCCGGCTCGCCGAGGATGGATATGCCTGGATGATAAGCCGGAAAGGAGTGGAACTCTACTGCCC